>DAOWHG010000121.1 GCA_030641535.1 Mycoplasmatota bacterium
CCAGAATGGATGGTACTTGATGTATTACCAGTAATACCTCCAGAACTTCGTCCAATGGTGCAATAAGATGGTTGACGTTTCGCAACAACAGATTTAAATGATCTATATCGACGTATTTTGAATCGTAATAATCGTTTGAAAAAACAATTTGAACAAAATGCTCCTCACTTAATTACTAAAAATGAAAAACGTATGCTTCAAGAAGCAGTGGATGCATTAATTGATAACTCTAAACGTGGACGCAAAGTAGTTGTTGAGAAGAATAGACCTTTGAAATCATTAAGTGATTTATTACGTGGTAAACAAGGTCGTTTCCGTCAAAACTTACTTGGTAAACGTGTTGATTATTCTGGACGTTCAGTAATTGTTGTTGGTCCTTCACTTGAAATGTATCAATGTGGATTACCAAAAGAAATGGCTGTTACATTATTTAAACCATTTGTAATAAAAGAATTAATAGAACGTGAAATAGCTTCAAATATTAGAAGTGCAAAAAGAATGATTGAAATGCTAAAGGATGAAAGAATTTGGGACGTTGTTGAAGATGTAATAAGAGAACACCCAGTTCTATTAAACCGTGCACCTACTCTTCATAGATTAGGTATTCAAGCATTTGAACCGATTTTAGTTGAAGGTAAAGCAATTAGACTTCATCCATTAGTTACAACAGCATTTAATGCTGACTTTGATGGAGATCAAATGGCTGTTCATGTTCCTTTAAGTGAAGAAGCTCAAGCAGAAGCGAGAGTATTAATGTTAGCTTCTAATAATATTCTTAATCCAAAAGACGGTAAACCTATCGTTACACCATCTCAAGATATGGTATTAGGTAACTATTACTTAACACTAGAAGATAAAGATGGCTTAGGAGAAGGAAAAGTATTCTCAGATTATGATGAAGTAACATTAGCTTATGAAAACAAACTAATTACATTACATTCAAGAATAGCTATGAGAGGTAGTTCTCTAGGGAATGCACCTATCACAGAAGAGCAAAAGAATGGTTATTTAATCACAACTTATGGTAAATTAACATTTAATCAAATCTTACCAAAAAGTTTTGCATATTTAAATGAACCAACTCTAGTTAACCTTCAAAAGCAAAAAGATCCTGTAACTGGTGAAGAACGTTATATTACTCCAAGTCAATACTTTGTTCCTAAAGGGACAAATATTAAAAAATACATAAAAAAACAACCAATAGTTTCACCGTTTAAAAAAGGATTCTTATCACAAATTATTAGTGAAGTATTCATTAAGTTTAAAATAAATGAAACTTCAAAAATGTTAGATAAATTGAAAAACTTAGGATTCCTATATTCAACACAAGCAGGAATCACAGTTTCAGCTGCGGACGTAACTGTTTATTCAGGTAAAACAGCAGAAGTAGAAGCTACTGAGAAATTAGTAAGAGAATTATATCAACAATATGAGATGGGATTATTAACTGATTATGAACGTTATAAACTAGTAGTAAAAGAATGGGCAGATGTTAAAGACAGAATCCAAAAAGGATTAATGTCTGAGCTTACAAGTGATAATCATATCTTTATGATGAGTGATTCTGGTGCCAGAGGGAATGCTTCAAACTTTACACAGTTAGCAGGTATTCGTGGTTCAATGGCTAATACAAAACGTGAAGGATTGAATACTGCATACAACATTAAGGCTGGAATTAAATCAACTATCGAATTACCAGTTAAGTCTTCATTTATTGAAGGATTAACAATGAGTGAGTTCTTTATTTCCACTCATGGTGCTCGTAAAGGATCTACAGATACAGCTTTAAAAACTGCCGATTCAGGATATCTTACTAGACGTTTAGTTGACGTAAGTCAGGACTTAGTAATTACTGAAGAAGACTGTAATACAAACAAAGGAACTACTATAAGAGCTATTACACATGATAGTGATGGAAAAGAGATTGTTCCATTCCTAGATAGATTAATTGGACGTTACACAACTGAAACAGTTGTTAATCCAAAAACAAAAGAAGTAATTGTTTCGAAAAATGGATACATCACAGATGAGATTGCTTATTTCATAGTACAAGCAGGTATTAAAGAATTAAGAATCAGAAGTGTCTTAACTTGTGATTCTAAATTAGGTATTTGTAAAAAATGTTATGGACAAAACTTATCAACAGGTGAAAAAGTAGAAGTTGGTGAAAGTGTTGGAATCATTGCCGCTCAATCAATTGGAGAACCAGGTACACAGTTAACAATGCGTACTTTCCATACAGGAGGAGTAGCAGGTTCAGACATTACTCAAGGTCTACCTCGTATTCAAGAGTTATTTGAAGCACGTACACCAAAAGGTAAAGCTGTAATAAGTGAAATAGATGGTGAAATTGATGATATTGAAGTTGTTGAAGAACGCTTTAAAGTAACTGTTAAAAACAAATTAGAAGATATAGTTTATGAAACTAACTCAGGTGTTACTCTATTAGTAGAAGAGGGAGATAAGGTTATATCAGGACAAAAAATAACTGATGGTTCTATCGACCCTAAACAACTATTAAAGGCTACTAACGCAGAAATAGTTCATCAATATATCTTAAAAGAAGTACAAAAAGTATACCGTGCTCAAGGAATAGAAATTTCTGATAAACACATAGAAGTTATTATCCATCAAATGATGAGAAAACTTAATGTAATATTAGAAGGAGATACTAAATTATTACCAGGAGCGCAAGTATCTATAAAAGAATTTAGAAGAGAAAATGAAAGAATCTTAAAAGAAGGAAAAAGACCAGCTATTGGACGTCCAGTATTACTAGGTATTACTAGATCAAGTCTAAGAAGCGACTCTTTCTTAAGCGCAGCATCATTCCAAGAAACTACTAGAGTATTAACTGACGCAGCAATTAGAGGTAAAGTTGATGATCTTGTAGGATTAAAAGAGAATGTAATTATTGGTGGATTGATTCCAGCAGGTACAGGAATATTAAAGGATACTTTCTTTGATTATGAAAAGGCAAGTGTTGAAGTTGAAGAGATTGATGACAATCCTTTCCTCATTGATGATTTAGAATTTTAGAAAACATTTAAAACCTATCATTTATTGATAGGTTTTTTAATGAGATAAAACAATAGATTATTATGAAAAATAAATATATATACAAAATTATTGACACGCCTGCATATGTGGTATATAATATATTTGCTATTTAGTAATAAAACATCAGGGTTTATCGCATAAGCTCTAGTTTTTATGACAAAATCGAACCACCTGGTAGTGTGGAACATTAATAGAGAGGAGGAAACTATTAAATGCCTACAATAAATCAACTAGTTAGAAAAGGAAGAAAAAGTAAAGTTAAGAAGTCTAAAGCAAGACATTTAAATATTGGATATAACTCACTTACAAAACAATCTAAACATCAACCAAGTCCGCAAAAACGTGGAGTATGTACTCGTGTTGCTACTATGACACCTAAGAAACCTAACTCAGCACTTCGTAAATATGCTCGTGTTAGATTATCAAATGGAATTGAAGTTGCAGCGTATATCCCAGGAATTGGACATAAACTACAAGAACATAGTGTTGTGTTAGTTCGTGGTGGACGTGTTAAGGATTTACCTGGAGTTAGATATCATATCATTCGTGGTACTTTAGATACTACAGGAGTAGAAAATAGAAAACAAGGTCGTTCTAAATATGGAACAAAAAAAGCATAATATAATTTATAGTTTGAAAGGAGGAATTAATTATGCCTCGTAAAGGTCATATTGCAAAAAGAGATGTATTACCAGATCCAATATATAATTCAAAATTAGTGACAAAACTAATTAATAATATTATGTTAGATGGTAAAAAAGGAACTGCTCAAAAAATATTATATGGAGCGTTCAAAAAAGTTGAAGATATAACAAACCAACCCCCAATAGAGGTCTTCGAAGAAGCTTTGAATAATGTTATGCCTACATTTGAAGTTAAAGGAAGAAGAATTGGTGGACAAAACTATCAAGTACCTGTTGAAGTAAGAGACGAAAGAAGATATACTCTAGGGCTTAGATGGATGACATTATACGCAAGATTAAGAAATGAAAAAACGATGGAAGAAAGATTGGCCAAAGAAATTGTAGAAGCTAGCCAAGGTAACGGAGCATCGGTTAAGAAAAAAGACGATGTTCATAGAATGGCAGAAGCTAACAAAGCATTTGCACATTATCGTTGGTAGAAAGGAGATATCAAAGTGGCACGGAAATATAGCTTAAATATGACTCGTAATATCGGTATCATGGCGCATATCGATGCGGGTAAAACAACCGCTACTGAACGTATACTGTATCACACGGGAAGAATTCACAAGATTGGTGAGACACATGATGGTGCTTCACAAATGGATTGGATGGAACAAGAACAAGAACGTGGGATTACAATCACTTCGGCAGCAACCACTGCATTTTGGAATAATCATCGTGTCAACATTATTGATACTCCAGGTCACGTAGATTTCACCGTAGAAGTATCAAGATCACTTCGTGTATTAGATGGAAGCGTAGCTTTATTAGATGCACAAGCGGGTGTTGAGCCTCAAACTGAAACAGTTTGGAGACAGGCAAATGATTATAAAGTACCTCGTATCGTATTTGTTAATAAAATGGATAAACTAGGTGCTGATTTCGAAATGAGTGTTGAATCAATAAGAGAAAGACTAGGTGCTCATGCAGCGGCTATTCAATGGCCGATTGGTGCAGAAACTGAATTTGACGGAATTATTGATTTACTAGATATGAAAGCATATCATTACGATGGTAATGCAGATGAGGAAGCTGATATTATCAGCATACCAGAAGATTTGCAAGATATCGTAGAAGATAAAAGAATGGAATTAATTGAAGCTGTTGCTGATTTTAATGATGAATTAATGAATCTATATTTAGAGGGTGAAGAAATTAGTCCAGAATTGTTGAAATCTACAATTCGTACTGCAACACTAGCTGTTGAATTCTTCCCAGTATTATGTGGATCTGCATTTAAAAACAAAGGTGTTAAACTTATGTTAGATGCAGCTATAGAATACTTGCCAAGTCCTTTAGACGTAGTTCCAGTAAAAGGACTCAATAAAGTTGGAGATGAAGTAACTTTAGTTGCTGCAGATGATCAAAAGTTCGCTGCATTAGCATTTAAGGTAATGACAGACCCGTTTGTTGGAAAACTTACATTCTTCAGAGTTTACTCTGGACAGCTCAAAAAAGGTTCTTACATTAGAAATGCTACTAAAGGATCTAAAGAAAGAATCGGACGTATATTGCAAATGCATGCAAATTCTCGTGAAGAGATTGAACATGTATACGCAGGAGATATTGCTGCTGCAATTGGTCTTAAAAACACAACAACTGGAGACACATTATGTGAGGAAAAATATCATATTATCTTAGAGAAAATGGTATTCCCTGAACCTGTTATTAGTGTTGCAATTGAACCGAACAGTAAAGGCGATCAAGATAAAATGGGTGTTGCACTTCACAAACTTGCAGAAGAAGATCCAACATTTAGAACTTATACAGATGAAGAAACAGGACAAACTATTATCGCTGGTATGGGTGAATTACACTTAGATATACTAGTTGAGAGAATGAGACGTGAGTTCAAAGTTGGAGCTAATGTAGGTGCTCCTCAAGTATCTTATCGTGAAACAATCACAAGAACCGCAGAAATTGAAGGAAAATTCGTTAGACAATCTGGTGGACGTGGACAATATGGACACGTATGGATTAGATTTGAACCAAACCCAGGTAAAGGTTTCGAATATTCTGACAAAATTGTTGGTGGATCAGTACCTCGTGAATATATTCCAGTAGTTGGAAAAGGATTAGCAGAATCCTTAGAAGGTGGAGTTGTAGCGGGTTACCCATTAATTGATATGAAAGCAACATTGTTTGATGGTTCTTACCATGATGTAGATTCAAGTGAAATGGCATTTAAAGTTGCCGCAGGAATGGCGCTTAAGAAAGCGAAAGACCTATGTGGAGCAATTTTATTAGAACCGATAATGGTTGTAGATGTTATTACACCTGATGATTACTTAGGAAATGTAATTGGAGATGTCACTAGTAGACGTGGTAGAATTGAAGCCCAAACACAACGTGGAAATGCTCAACAAATTACAGGGAAAGTACCGTTAGCCGAAATGTTCGGATATGCTACTAGCTTAAGATCAAACACACAAGGACGTGGAAATTACACGATGCAATTCTCTCATTATGAAGCATGTCCTAAATCTATTGCTGAAGAAGTTATTAAAAAACGTAACGGATAAATTTACTTAAAACTTGCATTATACTGTATAATGCGATAAAATTAATTGATAAATTATTAAGAAAATTATATTAATATAAGGAGGAAAACAAAATGGCAAAACAAAAATTTATTAGAAATAAACCACATATGAACATTGGGACTATTGGTCACGTAGACCACGGTAAAACTACTTTAACAGCTGCAATTGCAACTGTATTAGCAAAAAGAGGAATTGGAGATACTGTAGCTGCAGATTTCGCTTCGATCGATAATGCACCAGAAGAGAGAGAAAGAGGAATCACAATCAATACTTCACATGTTGAATATGAAACAGAAGCTCGTCACTATGCACATGTTGACTGTCCAGGTCATGCTGACTACGTTAAAAACATGATCACTGGAGCTGCACAAATGGACGGTGGAATCATCGTTGTTAGTGCTTCTGACGGACCTATGCCTCAAACTAGAGAACATATTTTATTATCTCGCCAAGTAGGTGTACCTAAATTAATCGTATATATGAATAAAGTAGATATGGTTGATGACCCTGAATTATTAGAATTAGTAGATATGGAAATTCGTGAATTATTAGAAGAATATGATTTCCCTGGAGACGATATTCCAATTATCCAAGGTTCTGCATTATTAGCATTACAAGGAGATCCTAAACATGAAGATACAATCATGGAATTAATGGATGCTGTTGATACTTATTTTGATACTCCAGTTCGTGAAACTGAAAAACCATTCTTAATGCCTATTGAAGACGTGTTTAGTATTACTGGACGTGGAACAGTAGCTACTGGTAGAGTTGATCGTGGTACTGTAAAAGTTGGAGACAAAGTAGAAATTATTGGTATTAAAGATACTCAAGAATGTGTTGTAACAGGAGTAGAAATGTTCCGTAAATTATTAGATCGAGCAGAAGCTGGAGACAATATTGGAGCTTTACTTCGTGTTGTAGGACGCGACGAAATCCAACGTGGACAAGTTTTAGCTAAACCTAAATCAGTTACTCCACATACAAACTTTAAAGGACAAGTATACATTCTTTCTAAAGAAGAAGGTGGAC
>DAOWHG010000093.1 GCA_030641535.1 Mycoplasmatota bacterium
AGAAAGTCGTTATGACGATCAAGAAACTATTGACGAAATACTTTTGGAAAATGGGATTACAGATGTAGTATTTATTGAAGGCTGGGGATCTAATGATACTTTCTCTATTCAAGAATACGATTTGCTGGATATACCAGAGTTACTTGGTAGTGAAAAAGCAACTATAGCAGTTGGATATGATGTAGACTCAAATTTAAAATTTCTTTTTATTCCACAGATGATAGATAGAGATATTCTAGTATACGATTTCCCTTTCCCAGATTTTGATATTATAGAAGATAAAGTTACAGAGTATAATGATTCATTACCAATTCAAGGGACATGTAGTAATGAAATCAATTTAGAAATGTCATCAGATTATACAATGCATACTTCAGACAATTTTGGGTTGACATATTTTGACACTCACAATATTACAGAATATAATCTAATGTTGTTTATTGGTACAAGTTGTATTGATCAAAATGAATTATCAGTATTAATAATTCAATTTTCTCAATCAGAGTTTGGAATAATTGCGACTAAGTATCAACAGGACATTTATCATGAATTGTCAAGATTTAGTTTAGAATAGTAAATGTATTCATTTATAATATAAGAAGGGGAGAGTTTCTGTTATTAAATATAATTGAAAGGATAAGATTATGATTAAAAAGAAGGGTTTTCTAATATTTAAATCTGTCACACAACTGGTAACATTAGCAACGATGTATTTAGCATTAAATTCAGATTTTTTTTATGATAATATACCGCGTATCGCACTTTTAATATGTGCATTTTATGAAGTGTTATATATTCTTCTTAGGAAAAAAACTCGCAAAAAATTAGATTACGTATTTCTATCAAAGAACTAAGAATATATCTAAATATTATTCAAAAATACTTTGAGAAAGATTTAAAAGAATAGTTGTAGATGAGATAGTTCTCACTACGTAGTTATGTTGTAATAAAGGATTGAGTTAAGGTGTTGAATATAGCAACACCTTTTCTACAGATTTATAAGTTTTATGAAAGTGTTTTCTTTAATTAGAAAATTGGTTGTTTTTGGTTGTAAAAAACACAAAAATAACTTATAATCTAAAATGTATAAATTAACATAAATAATAAAGATATATAAATGGAGGTATTTACCATGACAACAAAAAAAGTATTCCAATCAATGGACGGGAATCAAGCTGCTGCACATGTTTCATATGCATTCACTGAAGTAGCAGGAATTTATCCAATCACACCATCGTCACCGATGGCGGAGTACACAGATTTATGGGCATCTCAAGGTAAGAAAAACTTATTTGGAATGCCTGTAAAAGTTATCGAAATGCAATCAGAAGCTGGAGCTGCTGGAACAGTGCACGGTTCACTTCAAGCTGGAGCACTTACGACAACTTATACAGCTTCACAAGGATTATTACTAAAATTACCAAACATGTATAAAATAGCTGGAGAATTATTACCTGGTGTAATTCATGTAGCTGCAAGAAGTATCGCAGTTCAAGCATTATCAATTTTTGGGGATCATCAAGATGTTATGGCTGCAAGACAAACAGGTTTTGCAATCCTTTCAAGTGGTTCTGTTCAAGAAGTTATGGATCTTGGAGCGGTAGCTCATTTGTCAGCTATTAAATCAAGTATCCCATTCCTACATTTCTTTGATGGATTTAGAACTTCTCATGAAGTAAATAAAATTGAAGTGATGGATTATGAAGACTTAGATAAATTACTAGATAGAGATGCAGTAAAACAATTCCGTAAAGGAGCATTAAATTCTGCGAATCCTGTAACTAGAGGTTCTGCTCAAAATGATGATGTTTACATGCAAGCTCGTGAAATTCAAGATAAATATTATGCAAAAGTACCAGACATTGTAGCAAATTACTTAAAAGAAATTTCTAAAATTACTGGACGTAATTATGCACCATTCGTTTATTACGGAGCAGAAGATGCTACTGATATAATTATCGCAATGGGAAGTGTAACTGATGCTATTGAAGAAACTGTTGATTACTTAGTTAAAGAAGGACGCAAAGTAGGGCTACTTACTGTTCATTTATATCGTCCATTCAGTATAGACTATTTCTTAAAAGCAATGCCTAAATCTGTAAAAAGAATTAGTGTATTAGAAAGAACTAAAGAATCAGGTTCAATTGGTGAACCATTATACTTAGACATTAAATCATTATATTATGGTAAAGAAAATGCACCACTTATCATAGGTGGACGTTATGGACTTTCAAGTAAGAATACCACTCCAGGACAAATCGTTGCTGTTTATGATAATCTTGTTGGAAAACAAAAAGATAGATTTACAATCGGTATCGTAGATGATGTTAATCATACATCTTTACTTAATGAAGAAATTGATACACAACCAACTACTACTACAGAATTATTATTCTACGGATTTGGTAGTGATGGAACTGTAGGAGCATCAAAAAATACAATTAAAATTATTGGTGAAAATACTGATTTATATGGGCAAGCATATTCATCATATGACTCTAAAAAATCTGGTGGAATAACTCGTATGCATTTACGTTTTGGAAAAGATCCAATTCGTTCAACATATTTAGTTGATACTCCTCACTTTGTATCATGTTCTAAAGATTCTTATCTTGCACAATATGATATGGTAGATGGGCTTAGAGAAGGTGGAACATTCTTATTAAATACTGTAGTTCCTAAAGAAGATGTTGAAGCTTTACTTCCTGTAAAAGTTAAAAAAGTATTAGCGGAGAGAAACGCTAAGCTATATATTATTAACGCTGTAAAACTTGCTGAAGATGCAGGACTTGGTGGAATGATTAATACAATCATGCAAAGTGCATTCTTCGCATTAAACGAACAAATCATGCCTTATGAAAAAGCAACTAAATTAATGAAGAAATATGCTAAAAAAGCATATGGAAGAAAAGGACAAGAAATTGTTGAGAAAAATTATGTTGCTATCGATAAAGGAAAAGCTGGACTTGTTGAAGTTGCAGTTAATCCTGATTGGGCAAACTTAGAAGATGAAGTTGTAGTAATTGATAAAACAAGACCTGATTTTGTTTTAAATATTGCTGATAAAGTAAATGCAATTAAAGGATATGATTTACCAGTAAGTGCATTCACAGGTTATGAAGATGGAACAATGGAAAACGGTGGAACAGCTTACGAAAAACGTGGAATTGCAAACTATGTTCCTGAGTGGATCGTTGATAACTGTATTCAATGTAACCAATGTTCATTCGCATGTCCTCATGGTGTTATTAGACCA
The DNA here is from genome assembly GCA_030641535.1 of Mycoplasmatota bacterium. Taxonomy (GTDB): domain Bacteria; phylum Bacillota_I; class Bacilli_A; order Izemoplasmatales; family Izemoplasmataceae; genus JAFGXW01. The sequence goes on from DAOWHG010000093.1 coordinate 3,257, forward strand.
TTCTTATTAACTGAAGAAGAAATGGCAGCTGCACCTGATGATCTTAAAACTAAGAAACCTACTGGAAAAGGATTCGACGGACTTAGATACAAAATTCAAATCTCTACATTAGATTGTACAGGTTGTGGAGTATGTGTTGAAGTATGTCCTTCTAAAGTTAAATCATTAGTAATGTCTCCAATTCATGAAGAAATTGCTAAAGGTGAAGTTCAAAATGCTGAATACTTATTTGATCATGTAACTTATAAAGATAATTTAGTTAAAAAAACAAATGTTAAAAATTCACAATTTGCAAAACCTCTATTTGAATTTAGTGGTGCTTGCGCAGGATGTGGAGAAACTCCATACATTAAATTAATTACACAATTATTTGGAGAAAGAATGCAAATTGCAAATGCAACTGGATGTACATCAATTTACGGAGCAAGTTTCCCTGCAACTCCTTACACAGTATTAGATAATGGACGCGGTCCAGCTTGGGCTAACAGTTTATTTGAAGATAATGCTGAATTTGGATTTGGTATGAGACTAGCTAATGAAGCATTACGTGATAGATTACAAAATGTATTTGTTGATAATAAAGATAAAGTATCTCCTGAAATGGGTGAATTATTTACTACATGGCTTGAAAACAGAGATAACGGAGATGTATCTTTAGATGTATTTAATAAATTAATGCCACTTATCGAAAACCAAACAGATGAAATGGCTGAAGAAATTAAAGAATTATCTAACTATATCGTTAAACAATCTAACTGGATTATCGGTGGAGATGGTTGGGCTTACGATATTGGATATGGTGGGTTAGACCACGTTATCGCTAATAACGAAGATATCAATATCTTAGTAGTAGATACGGAAGTATATTCTAATACTGGTGGACAATCTTCGAAATCAGCACATATCGGATCTATCGCTAAATTTACAGCTAGTGGTAAAGAAGGTAAGAGAAAAGACTTAGCTGCTATTGCAATGAGTTATGGACATGTATATGTTGCTCAAGTATCACATGGTGCTTCACAACAACAAGTTCTAAAAGCATTCAAAGAAGCTGAAGAATACAAAGGGCCATCACTAATTATTGCTTATTCACCATGTATAGCACATGCTATCAAAGGTGGATTAACTAATTCACAAAATCAAGCAAAATTAGCTACTCTTTGTGGATACTTCCCAACATTTAGATTTGATCCAAGACTAGAATTAGAAGGTAAGAATCCATTTAAAATAGATTCTAAACCTCCACAATGGGATCGTTATAGAGAATACTTGATGAATGAAGCTCGTTACTATCAATTAGTAGATATTAATCCAGACAACGCAGAAAATTTATATGAAAGAAACTTACAAGAAGCTAAACGTAGATACAAAATGTATAAACGTTACGAAGCTATGGATTATAGTACTGAAGAAGAATAATTTTAAAAAAGGCGAAGAACTTTCTTCGCCTTTACTATTGCTTTTTTAAATGTAAGCGTTTATAATA
>DAOWHG010000045.1 GCA_030641535.1 Mycoplasmatota bacterium
AAAGAAGAACTTATAAAAAGAAGAGAACTAGAAATTGATTTTAAAGCAGTGGTTGGAGACGTATTTGATGTAATTGGAGTGTTTAATTCTAATACTATAAATCAAAACATTGAAGATGTTCATAGATTAGCTGAACTAGCAAGTAGACTTGCAAGTGTACTAGGATTAAGTTCTAATGTTTGTACTGAGATTTATGACTATAGTGTTATTCATATTGAAAGAGTAAATGATCTTTCAATATTAGAATATGAAGGTAAAGAAGCATTGAATGAAAGAGATTACCAAGCAATTAGAGAAAAAACTATTTTAGGTTCTGTAATTATTAAGAGATTACAATTAAACCAAAAAAGTGAAGATATTATTAGAGCTCACTTTGAAAAAACTGTTGAATCTGGATTTACAGAAAGAATGAAGAGAGTTCAAAGAAGCCAAGAAGGAGAAATTATCTTATTGGCTGAAATGTACGATGTATTAAGACAAAGTAGAAATTATAAAAACAGATTAAAGCATAAGAGAGTAGTCGACTTACTACAACTAGAATTCAAGGAATACTTTGAACCATACATACTTGATCGTTTCATGAAGTATCAAATGGAATTTGAAGCATTTTACGATAAGTATAAGTATGCTGGATAGGAGAGAACATTATGAGAAGATTTTTTACATCAGAAAGTGTTACTGAAGGTCACCCTGATAAAATTTGTGATCAAATAAGTGATGCGATTTTAGATGAAATATTAAAAGAAGATAAAAATGCAAGAGTAGCTTGCGAAACAACAGTAACTACGGGGTTAGTTTTAGTAGCAGGTGAAATCACAACAACAACTTACGTTGATATCCAAAAAATCGTTAGAAACACAGTAAAAGAAATTGGATATGATCGTGGAAAATATGGATTTGATGCTGATAATCTTGCAGTACTTGTCGCAATTGATCCTCAATCACCTGATATTGCTCAAGGAGTAAACGAGGGTGAAGGAGAAGATTTAGCTCAAGGTGCAGGGGACCAAGGATTGATGTTTGGATATGCGACTGATGAAACTAGTGAGTTTATGCCTATCGCAATTGTTTATGCAAACAAACTTGCCAAGCAATTATCTAAGGTAAGAAAAAGTGGGGAATTACCATATTTAAGACCAGATGGAAAAACACAAGTAACTGTTGAATTTGATGAACTTAATAATCCGATTAGAATTGACGCTATAGTTGTTTCATCGCAACATAGTGATAAGGTTACTCATGAAACAATTACTAAAGATATTAAAGAATTGGTAATCGATAAGATTATTCCAAAAAAATTAATAGATGAAGATACGAAGATATATATAAATCCAACAGGTAAATTTATTATCGGAGGACCTCAGGGAGATGCTGGGCTTACCGGTAGAAAAATTATTGTTGATACATATGGTGGATTTAGTCGCCATGGTGGAGGAGCATTTAGTGGAAAAGATCCATCTAAAGTAGACCGTTCTGGTGCATATGCAGCTCGTTATGTAGCTAAAAATATCGTCGCTGCTGGACTTGCGAGAAGATGTGAACTTCAGTTATCGTATGCCATTGGAGTAAGTCATCCTACAAGTATTATGGTAGAAACATTTAATACAGGAGTAGTAAGTGATGAAGTTATCATCAAAGCTATTAACGAAAATTTTGATTTAACACCAAAAGGAATAATTAGTTCTCTTAATTTAAAGCAACCGATTTATAAACAAACTGCAGCTTATGGACACTTTGGAAGAACTGATTTAGATTTACCATGGGAGAAACTTGATAAGGTAGATAAGTTAAAAAAGTATTTATAGGAGTGATGTAAATGAATCTATTAATCGATTTGTTAATTGTTCTAGCTGTAATTATTGTCCTTGTAATATTTGTAATGAGACTTCGTTACAAATTGCTAAAATTATGGACAGATGTATCAGCTAAAGAAGTTTTATTTCATAAATTATTGTTAGATACTACAATATTGTTCCACGAAAATAAAGATATTTTAGTAAACGAAGATAATTTGACTATTCTTAGAAAGCTATCAAAATATCGCAAAAAAAGATTAAGAAATTTACTGTTAAAAGAAAGACAAGATCTCTTTTCTTATCTAAATGCAATTTTTGATGATATTGAAGAGATGGAAGAAGATAATCTTATTTTAATTAAGCAAAAATTTGGTGAACTTCAGAAAGCAAGAAGACTGTATAATACAAAAGTTCTTTTATACAACCAAACTATTAGTCTTTTTCCAACAAGATTTCTCGCAATTAAGATGAATTTACAAATAAAAGAATATTTCGGCTAAAAACACCTTAAAAAGGTGTTTTTTTATTATAAATAGGCAATATTTACAAGCGCTTTCAAAAAGTTTACAAAAACACTTGCATATTATTATATAATAGGTATAATATTAAATGTATTTAAGAAAACTATTTATACGAACAGAGGCTGACTATTATGAATATAATCTTAAAAAGAGAATTGATCTCGATACAAAATCAAGCCGTTTTAGTTTTAAACGACCTTGTTTATTTTTCTCAAAAAAACACATGAAAAAATAGGATGATTATCTGATAAAGATAAGCATCCTTTTGTCATTTCAGGAGGATTTATATGAAAACTGTTGTAATTGGAGTAATTGGTGCAGACGTACATGCTGTAGGAAACAAGATTATTGACTATGTATTATCTGAGAATGGATATAACGTTGTAAATATCGGTGTTTTGTCATCACAAGAGGATTTTATCAATGCTGCAATAGAAACAGATGCGGATGCAATTTTAATTTCTAGTCTTTATGGACATGGAGAGATGGATTGTAGATATATGAGAGAACAATGTGAAGAAGCTGGACTTGAAAGAGTTAAACTTTACGTTGGAGGAAACATCGTTGTTGGAAAACAAGATTTCAAAGGTGTTGAAAAAAGATTTAAAAAAATGGGATTTGATAGAGTTTATCCGCCTGGTGTAAAAATCGAGCAAGCTCTTGAAGATTTAAGGGAGGATATTGGTATTTGATGAAACCTTATCTTTTAGTAGATTTTGGATCGACGTATACAAAACTTACTGCTGTAGATTTAGAAAACAATTATATTATTGGTACTTCAAAAGCTACTACAACAGTAGATACTAATGTGCTTGATGGGTATGATAAAGCGTTTGAGAGATTACTGAGAAATCATCCTGAAATTAGGGAAATAGATATCTCAGGTTTTTCAGCGTGTAGTAGTGCAGCTGGGGGATTAAAAATGGCTGCTATTGGACTTGTTGAAGAGCTAACTGTTGAAGCTGCTAAAAGAGCATGTCTTGGTGCTGGAGCTATTGTTAATCTAGTCTTCTCACATCACATGACAAAAAGAGAAGTTAAAGAATTAAAAGATGCGGATATCGATATAATATTACTAGCTGGTGGAACTAATGGTGGAAATAGTGAATGTATTATTCATAATGCCAAAAGATTAAAGGATGCAGAGATTACTGTTCCGATAATTGTAGCTGGAAATAAAGATACAGTTGATGATATAGATGAAATATTTGAAGGTTCAAATATTGAATATTATATAGTGTCTAATGTTATGCCACAACTAAAGAAATTAGACGTTAAAGAAGCAAAAGGAGTTATTAGAAAAATATTTATTGATAAAATTATTGATGCGAAAGGAATTAAGAAGGCGGCTGAAAAACTTGGAGAAATTATTATGCCAACTCCAGAAGCTGTATTACTAGCAGCAGAACTTTTATCAAAAGGATATGAAGATATTGAAGGTTTTGGAGAATTAATGATTGTAGATATTGGTGGAGCAACCACAGATGTTCATACAATTGGTGAAGGTTTTCCTAAAAGAACAGAAGTAATAATGAAAGGTCTTCAAGAACCATTCGCAAAGAGAACTGTTGAAGGTGACCTTGGAATGAGATATAGCGCTAACGCTTTACTTAGTCTTGTATCTGATTTTGAATTTAGAAAATACTTTGAAAAAGATGATAAATGTAATCATAATATTGCTAAATCATTAGAGAGAAGAAAAGAAAATGTTGACTCAATTACTGCGACT
>DAOWHG010000006.1 GCA_030641535.1 Mycoplasmatota bacterium
AATGGAGAGAGAAGTATTCATAATTGAAATGGATGGAATCATTAAAACTATTGAGAGTTACACAAATGATCCTTTCATTAATAGTTATACTAGGAACTTAAAAATATCAGTAAAAAATAAGGAAAACGAAATTTCAAGTAAACTAATTATTAAATTACTTGAGTGGTATGAACAAAATATGGATGTCATTGAGAAAGATGAATTTGTTTTTAATTTAAAAGCACATCGAAAATCTTTTTTACTCTTAAAAGAATATTTTGAAACATATTAGATTAGTTTCACTGGATATTTATAAAAGGTAGAATTTAGGAGAATTTAAATATGACAAAAGAAAGAGCTTTAAAGATATGGGAAAAGCATTATAAAAATCAGATAATTGTTACTGATTTTACTGAAAGAAAAATGAATAAGAATTATTATGGTGATTCGAACAATCTTAAATGCGGATGGAGTATTGATCACGCAGTCCCTATAGACCAACAAGGAAAAAATGAAGACTTTAATTTGCTACCAGTTAACGTCGTTACAAACTCTGAAAAAGGGGAAAGGATTGTCTTTGAATCAAACAATAAGAAATACAAGATTGTAAGCTTCAAAACATTGAGATCAAAATACAATATAGATGAGTATCAAGGAAAAGGATATGCTTATATTGAATGTTTACGAGATGGAAGTGAAAAGACTAGAGCAACTACAAAAAGCTAATATCTCTAAGAATCATAATATATTAGTATTTATACCTGTATACTAGATTGACATAGATGCTTTGCGTGATATAATTTTTATGTGATAAATCATGTGGGAAGTATTTTATGCATTTTGGAGGTATAAATATGAAAGAAATTATTAATAGATTAATTAAGTTTAGAGATGAAAGAAATTGGGCGCAGTTTCATACACCTGAAAACCTAGCTAAATCAATAGCTATTGAGGCTTCAGAACTACTAATAAACTATCAGTATGGAGATACTTATTTTAGTGAAGAAAATGTAAAAGAAGAGATTGCGGATATAGTGTCTTACTGCTTATTGCTATGTGAACATTATGGATTTGATATCAAATCCATAATGAATGAAAAGATCGATAAGAATGAAATTAAATACCCTATAGGTAAAGCTTATGGGAAAGCGGATAAATATAACAAATTATAAAGTCTAATAAATTATCTCTTTAAGTTTAAAAGGGTTGCATAATAATAAAATGCAACCTTTTTTTGTTCTACATATTTCCTTCACAATTGGTTGTTAATATTTAGATAAACTTTATGGAGGTGTTTTTTAATGAGAAAATTTATTTTATTACTATCTGTTTCACTTGTATTACTTCTTACTGGATGTTCAACAAATGATAGAACACTACAAAGCGTTGGATTAGATGGATTAACCGGTAAAGAAATATTAGTTGGTGTAGCTAATGGATCTATTGACATTGATGGGTATGGTCTTTCAGTGTATGATGATGAATTAATTGTTTTAATTGATTCAGAGAAAATTTCTGTTGATATGCCTGATGATGAATTTTATTTATCTGTTGCACCTTATGAAAACAGTACTCATGCTTGTCTGTTTCATAGCGCAACCGGATGCCAAGGCGAATTAGTTGATGAGTCTTTCTATGTTGAATTCATAGATGAGAATGGGAATGCATTGTTATCTAAGTCAATGAGCACAATGGAAAATGGATTTATTGATTTATGGCTCCCAAGAGATGTTGATGGGACATTAACAATCACTTATGGTGATTTAAGTAGTACAAAGAACATTTCAACAAGTAGTGGTGAACCTACTTGTGAAACAACGATGAAATTAACATGATTAAATTTAAAGTAGTAAATATGTCTTGTGGCCATTGTCAATTGAAAATTAACTCTGAATTAAACTCAAGTGGATTTCATGTTTTAAATATTGATATGATGAAAAATACTGTAACAGTTGATGCTGATGAATCAGACTATCATAAAATAGTAAAGTTACTTGATAATATTAATTACTTGGTGGAGGAAAATTCTCCTGTTGATGTATTAAAAGAATATAAGTTTTGGGACGATTCATTATTTGATGATAATCAGTATAATAAAACAATAGAATATATAGCGCAGTTAAGTGTTGAAATTACTGGATTTGATGAAGATACTTGTGAACTTATTTTTATATGTTCACAAAAAGAATATGAATCAATTGTATCATTTGCAGAAGAACTAAATACTTAGAAAGAGGTAGAAATGGAAAAAGAGATTATATGTGGTTGCTACAATGTTTCAAAGCAAGATATTGAAGTTTCAATATCTAATGGAGTTAGATCATTTAAAGAGTTACAGGATTTAACTAATATAGGAACTGAGTGTGAACCTTGCTTTGAAAAAAGCAAACTTGTTTTTAAAGAAATCCTTAAAAAGACCCTAGATTTATAACAATCTAAGGTCTTTTTTTTCTAATTAAACATTGTAGTGAGCCTATTTATAACACTAATTAGAAAAATTATGATTATCGTTGCTTGTTTTTTATTGCCGAGTTATACTTAAGCGGAAATTAGAAATAAAAGGAGTGTTAATATGTTTTCAATAGATTTTGTACCAGGATTTATCATGGGGATAAGAGAAGGTTTAGAAGCGTTCTTAATTATAGCGATAATGTTAGAATATTTAAATAAAACTAATCGTAATAAAGACAAGGTATTTGTATTCCAAGGACTAGGTATTGGACTACTTGCATCACTTGTTTTTGGATTAGTTTTATTTGGTATTTCATCATTAATTGGTAATGATAATACAAATGTTGCTAAGTTGTGGGAATTTGGTGCATCACTTTTCGCATTAGTTCTTATTACTACATTTATTTGCTTTATGCTTAAGAATAAGAATAATATTGTAAGTGATATTAAAAATAAGATAAGTGTTAGCTTATCTAAAAAAGCAATAATCTTATTAGCTGCTGTTATGGTAGCAAGAGAAGGAGCAGAGATAGTATTATTTATATTTGCTTCAGCTAATTATGTATCATATGGACTAGGTGCAGTGAGTGGTGTATTACTATCAAGTGTTGTTGTATACTTGATTTACAAATCTTTAATTAAAGTAAACCTTAAAGTGATCTTTAATATTACATTAGTGTACTTAATCCTACAAGCTGGATTTATGTTAGGATATAGCTTTCATGAATTATTTTCATACTTTAAAGCAGAAAGTATGATAGATTCAAGCCACTGGATTTATACTAAGATGTTTGATTTATCATCTACATTTTTAAGTCATAAAGAACAACCTATTGGGATAATGCTTTACGCAACAATTGGTTGGTATAGTAAGCCTGAAGTATTTCAGTTTGTGATTCAGTATGGATATACAATAACTTTACTAGGATTCTTCTTGAAAACTAACAGAAGATAATAGGTTTCATCTGAAAAAGAATTTAGATCTTTGTATAGTTAATAACCTCTAGGAATGCCATTGTGGTATTCCTATTTTTTTATAAAATGCTATAATCTAAATATAGAGGTGATAAAATGAATCTAATTAACTGGCTGCTTAAAGGAGATGTATCAATTCAGTATCAAACACATCGTGATCTATTAGGGAATAACAGAGAAGACTTAAGAGACAGAATATCTACAGAAGGTTTTGGAAAAAGGTTATTAGACCTCCAACAGGGTGATGGGCACTGGGGTGGAGGCTACTATCATTATAAATGGATAAACACTCACTATACATTACTTGAATTAAGAAGATTGAATATTAAACCTAATAAAAGAATTATGAATGTTATATACAATATAATTAACACCTTAAAAACAAATGATGGAGGTATTATGCCAAACCCACATATATGGGCTTTTAGTGATGTCTGTATTAATGGAATGGATTTATTCACAATGTGTTATTTTGGAATTGATATTGAAGCACTTGAATCAGTAATTGATTTTACTATCACTCAACAATTACCTGATGGGGGATTTAACTGTAACTACAACTATCCAAAGTATGGAGCTAGACATAGTTCATTACATTCAACAGTATCTTTAATTGAAGGAATAAATGAATACATTAATAATGGATATAAATATAGAACCAAAGAACTAATAAAAATAAGAGAAGGTGCAATTGAGTTTATCTTAATGCATAAACTATATAAATCAGACAGAACTGGAGAAATCATCAAGAAGAGTTTTACAATGTTGTCATATCCTCCAAGGTGGAAGTATGATATCTTGCGTGCATTTGAAGCATTCATGAATGCGAAAATCAAGTTTGACGACAGAATGAATGACGCATTAGAAATAATAATTAAGAAAAGAAGAAAAGATGGAACATGGCCAATTCAAAATAAACATCAAGGTAAAGTTCACTTTGATATGGAACAAACTGGTAAAAGTAGTAGATGGAATACTTTAAGAGTTCTTAGAGTATTAAAGCATTTTAAACCTGAAATGTATAAAAGTTATATAGAGTAAATATATAAGATATCTAAAAATATCAGGTTATGATACAATACTATTAAGACTATCTAATTACTTATTAAGGATGATATTATGAGATCTATTAAAGAACTATATAAAATCGGAAATGGACCATCTAGTTCCCATACTATGGGACCTAAAAAAGCATGTCAAATAGTGAAAGAAGAATATCACGCAGAAAGATATTTAGTTAAACTATATGGCTCTTTAAGTATGACAGGTAAAGGCCATTTAACTGATAAAGTTATTAGAAGAACACTTGAAAATGTTGATGTTATCTTTTGTCAAGAACACATCTCTGAACATCCTAATACAATGGATTTCTTTATGTATAATGGTGATACACCAATTGGCTATGAAAGGTTTTATAGTATTGGTGGAGGAGTAGTTAGAAGAAAAGGTGAAGACTGTAAAGAAATAAATACTATCTATCCTCATACATATTTTAAAGAGATTAGAGAATACTGTGAAAAAAATAATTTGAAACTACATGAATATGTCTATAAATATGAGGACAATGATTTTAAAGATTATTTAAAGTTAATCTGGAAAACAATGGAAGAATCAGTTGTTTCCGGATTAGAAGAAAGTGGTAATCTTCCTGGGATGTTAAACACTGAAAGAAAAGCTAAAAGAATATTAAATAGGATAAAGTTTTCAAGTAGTAGACATCAAAATAAAACACAACTTGCCTCAGCTTACGCTTACGCAGTAAGTGAAACAAACGCAAGTGGAGGAGTTATTGTTACTGCACCTACTTGTGGTGCAAGTGGAGTTTTACCAGGGGTATTATATTATGCTAAAGAAAAATATGATTTCTCAATAGATGAAATTATAAATGCACTAGCGACTGCTGGACTAATTGGTAATATTATAAAACATAATGGTTCAATAAGTGGCGCTGAAGCAGGATGCCAAGCTGAAATAGGAACAGCATGCAGCATGGCTGCAGCTGCTGTTTCAGTATTTATGGGAAGTGATATTGATACATTAGAGTGTGCTGCTGAAATCGCAATGGAACATCATCTAGGGTTAACTTGTGATCCTATCTTAGGATATGTTCAAGTGCCTTGTATTGAAAGAAATGGAGTTGCTGCTTTAAGGGCAATTAATGCTAGTGAACTTGCTGAGCTTATTGGAGAAAACAGAAAAATATCATTTGATA
>DAOWHG010000013.1 GCA_030641535.1 Mycoplasmatota bacterium
ATATAAAGTACCAGTGAATGTAATTACATCATCAGTAGTAAATGTTGTACCAATGATAGTTTCTTCAGAAGTTCCAGCACCATAAGCTATACCCATTCTACTTTCACCATCAACTGGTTCGAAGAAATATGCATAGTATCCAGAATCTTCAATAGTAACGCCTGTAAATGTATATCTCTTACCAAAGTCTTCAGGAGTAGCACCAGATCTAAATGCCGCCATATCTGTAATTACGATTGCATCTGTAATAGCATTTTCACTTGATATAACAGTAACTTCTACAACTGAATCTACAAAGTGCAATTCATTATAATCACTGATTTTACCAACAACAAGTACTAAATCTCCTACAGCAATTGATAATTCTGTTTCCATGTCAAATTCTTCATTATAATCATCAATTACAATTGCAGTTCCGTCAGCATCTTCGATAGTAAATGTGTTATCTCCCATTACAGAAGTTACAACACCTTCAACTTTTACACCTCGTCCAGCTTCTAATTCTTGAGCTTGAGCAACACTATAAGGTAATACAGCTTCAAATAATGCTTCTTTTACTGCTGCTTCCCAGTTGTCAACGTGCATAGTAACACCAGCAACACCATCAGTTTCATAGAAGTAATCAGTTTGAGTTTCGAAGTTACCTTCCCAATCAACTGCCCAAATCCAATCTTGATATTCAACAATACCATCAGCTATAACAGCGTTTTGTTCCCACCAAGTAAGGTAAACATATTCATCGATTTCAACAGTAGATGTAGTAACACCAGACCATTGATCACCCATCCAAGAATCCCATTCAGTAGTGATTACATCTGAGAAATCTCCATTAACTACTTGATTAGTATCCGCAACAGTTTCAACAACTTCTACATTGTCAAGATACACGTTTGTATTAACTGCAACACCATCAATAGTTCCAAGTTCAAATACTAATTTACCTTGGTCAGCAGTAGTCATACTAGCAGGCATCGTGAATGTTACAGTAAATGTTTGAACTTCTGTTGTTAAATCAACAACTAAAGTATCCATATATTTTGTGAAAAACGGATCAATATCAGTCACGTCTCCAAAGTTTACATTCATTTCTCTAGCTTCATCTGCGTAAGCATCAAAAGTAATCGTGTATTCAAGAGCGTCAGTTACTGCGAAACCTTCTTGGAATACTTGAGTAGCGTATGATGCATGAGTAGCAGTTAAGCCAGCAACAACAATTTTCATGAATTGGTTAGTTTTATTATCATCAGCAGCGAAATCCCAGTTCATAGGATATTCAGCTGGAGTTAAAGTTGATTTTGGAACGAATGTATCATCAGTTCCATCACCAAGAGGTATTAATGTACCTGTCTCATCATAATCTTGAATTAGGTCATCTCCGTTTAATGTATCTAAGAATACATCAACTATTTGTCCACCTTCAATAGTTATAACTGTACTGTAGTCATCAACTGCAGCAACATATACACCATCAGCATAAAGAATTGCAGGAGCATGAGCAGCAGCCCAATCTGCAGGAGTTATTGTAGTATCTACAACACCTTCTGTACCAGCAACAGTAGCTTGTGCAATTGCAGTGTTCCATGCAAGTACAAATCCTTCAGCACCAATTGTAACACCAGAAATAGCATCTGGACTATTATCATTATCAATTGTAATGAAGTGATGAGGAACAGTTAAAGCATTCCAAGTAGGATCAAGAGCTTCTTCAAGTAATGTGATTCCATCCCATCCTTGATTAGCTACGATAAAGTCACTTAACATGTTTGCATGTTCGAACCATTCGTAATCTCCACCTGAGTACATTTTCATACGATAATCAAATCCTAAATCTTGTTTAGTAGAATCTCCATAAGCAGCATCAAAGAATACTTCTGTGATTCCTCCACCAAGACCGATTACAACAGTTGCGTTGTATTTACCAATTGGATCATATCCGAAATAAACACCAGGAGTGTAAGGTCCTAAAACAGAAACTTCGCTTAAGAATTCTCCGTCTCCAGCAACTAAATTAGCACCAGTATAAGATCCAATTCCACCAACGTTTATTACATTAGTGTATCCAATATCTTCTAAAGCATCTAAAACAAATCCAGCTCTAGTACCACTACCACACATCAAGAAGATTGTTTTATCTTCATCGAATAATGCTTTTAGAGCATTTTCACTAACTACGTCAGCAGCAGCGAAAGTCCAGTCTAGATCAGTTCTAACTAAAATGTCAGTACCTTCTAAATAATCGAAGAATGGAATCATTTCGAATCCAGCGATATATCCAGAGTTCATTTTGTCATCGAAATTACGAAGATCAACATATTGAACATCTGTTCTACCTAAGTACATATCAATATTAGTCATATCAACTACTGCAGGAATAGGAAGTTGTACTTCAATATTATATTCCCCATCACCAGCTACTAAATTGTCTCCTGGTAACGCAGAGTAAGCAGTAAGTCCACCAACGTTGATTACGTCAGTATAACCAATAGATTCTAAAGCGTCTAAAACAAATCCATCTCTAGTACCACTACCGCACATCAAGAAGATTGTTTTATCTTCATCGAATAATGCTTTTAATGCACTTTCACTAACAACATCTTCTGCAGCAAAAATCCAGTCTGCATCAGTTCTAACTAAAATGTTAGTATCTTCTAGATAATCGAAGAATGGAATCATTTCGAATCCAGCAACGTATCCAGCATTCATTTTGTCATCGAAGTTACGAAGATCTACGTATTGAACGTCAGGTCTTCCTAGATAATCATCTAAGTCTGCCATGTCTAAATCAGCAGGGATATCAGGTAATTCAATCTCTACTTCAACAATTTTCTCAACTTCAACTTCTACTTCAACAATAACTTCTTTTTCACATGCAGCTAAAGTGAAAACTAAAGCTAAAGCAGTAAATAATGTTAAAATCTTTCTCATCAATTTTTCCTCCTAATTATAATTTTGATTTCCGTAAATATTATAAACTTTTCATTAGAAATTGTCAACCAATACTACAACGATAAAGCCTTTTAATTAGCGATTTATTACGGTTCGCACACGAACAAATATAAGATAATAATAGTTCGTCGGTCAACTAAATATATATTTTTTTTCACATTGCTTATTTATAATATAGTGGTGGTGCTATTTATTTACATTCAAATAAAAAATGTGTTTGTAAAGTTTTTATCTTTTTATTATATTTATGATATAATTAATGAAGAAACATTGGTAGGTGACAAAAATGAAAAAATCGGACATTATTTTAATTACAATTTTAGCAGTTGTATCGATTATCGCATATATTTTAATGCGACAGTTTTTGAATTCTACTAATGCCGAAGATGGAACCGCGATTGTTCTATATAAAGATAATCCTGTTTTAGAAATTTATCTTATTGATGGGTCTTTCAATATAATAGATGAAGATAAAGTTGTAAGTATTGATGAAGATAATTTCACTTATGTTGTCACCGGAGTTAACGGTGATGTTGTTATAGAATATAAAGATAATAGAGTTAGAGTTATTGAGGAAATTTCACCAAAACATATTTGTCGGATACAAGGTTGGAGCTCTTCACCATTGACACCAATTACTTGTTTACCTAATAATGTAGTAATTATTATTGAAGCCGATAAAGGTGATGACGATCCTGATGACATAACTGGTTAGGAGTGAAAAGATGGATCCTAAATTATTAAATATGTTAGAGTTACTAATGTTTTTTATTACCTTCCCGTTTGTATTTCAAGCATTCAATGCGATTGATACTTCGAAATTTTTTAAAAAAGGGTATGTGTGGCAAATCCAAATTTTGTATATTTTTGGTAGTGTCATCTTCTCGTACTTATTTGTTAAAGCAATTATTAATTTAATTTATTTATCAGGAAATATTTTTTAAAAAGAAAAAGGAAGCAATTTTGCTTCCTTTATTCATATCTATCAAATGTTTTTGTTATCGAAATTACAGACTCTCCTTTAGTAGCTTCAGAGATTATTGATTTTAGATTCTGTAAGTTATCTGTTAATACATAAATTGTATAATTCACAAAGTCATCATATAAAGTATCTATTAATTTATAGTTATCACGAATGTATTTTTCAACATTTCCAATGTGATGAAACGGAATTTTAATAATGACTTCACTGTAGTTAGATAGATAGGAGAATGTTGCTTCTAAAACCGCACTAGCACAACCCTTGGTATATGCTCTAACGAGTCCACCTGCGCCAAGATTTACTCCTCCATAGTATCTAATACTTACATTCAGCACGTTTGTTAATCCTTGCTTTTTTAAGACTTCCATCATTGGAAAACCTGCTGTTTTAGATGGCTCTCCGTCATCATTATATTTTTGTATTTCTTGATTGTTTCCAAGGATATATGCAAAACAGTGATGAGAGGCATCACTATATTTACTTTTTAATAATTGTAAGTTCTTGTGAACTTCTTCAAGATTAACTACTGGTATTAAATAATTAATGAAGGTACTTTTGTTAATTACTAGTTCAACTGAAACTTCCTTGAGAATACTTTTCATATAAATCACCAAAATAATTATATCATACAGCTTAGTTTAATAAAATAAATACATATATTATGGAAAAAAAGTTGTAAATATAGTATAATTTTCTTGGTGATTTAGATGAATAAATATTTTGAAACAGGTAAAAAGATATTAGTGAAATTACAAGATGCAGGATATGTATCTTATTTTGTAGGTGGATATGTCCGTGATTTATTACTAGGTATTGAATCTGGAGATATTGATATTACTACTAGTGCAACTCCTTCTGAAGTTATTGCGCTTTTTAATAATGTTAAAGAAACAGGTAAAAAGTATGGAAGTGTTACTGTTTTAATGGACGAATTTAAATATGAAGTAACTACTTTTAGGAGTGATGGTGAGTATATAGACAACCGTCATCCTGATGTTGTTACTTTTTCTAAGGATATAATGGATGATTTATCAAGAAGAGATTTTACTATTAATGCAATCATTATGGATGAACAAGAAAACATAATTGATAATTACGGTTCTAAGAACGATTTAGAGAATAAAACAATTAGAACTATCAATAATCCTTTAAAACGTTTTAAAGAGGATTCTTTGAGGATTTTAAGAGCTTTCCGCTTCGTTAGCAAGTTGGGTTTTGATATTGAAGAGGGTACTTTAGAAGCAATTAATGAATTGAAACATTTAATTAAGAATATTTCGATTGAAAGAGTAATGGTTGAATTAGATAAAATATTTAGAGGAAAACATCGTAATAAGGCACTCAGATATATGTTGGAAACAGAAGTTAGTGAAGAGTTATATGGACTGAGTGATGGATTAAAGTTTATTAGTAAAATAAATCAAGAGCTATACCCAATTGAGGCATTTATAGTTTGTTTTATAATGGACGATATTGATGATATTTGGCGTTTCTCGAATAAGAATATTCGTTTGATAAAACAAATATTAGATTTACATGAAGTGACAAAAAATGATATTTTTAATAGATTCATTGTTTATGTGAATGGATTAGAAACTTGTTTATTAGCTAATAAAATTAATGTTGTTTTAGGATATAATGATCAAGAAGATTTAATTAGAGAATTAGAAGAGGCGTTACCAATTAAAGATGTTTGTGATTTATTATTTAAAGGACAAGATATAATGTGGCTAACTCCTTTAAGAAAAAAATCGTGGATTGGTATCATTGTTGATGATTTAAAGTATAATGTAATTATGGGTTATTTACCAAATGATTATGAGGTATTAAAAGAATATGCTCTAAAAAAAGTAAAAGAATTACGACTAGAAATGGGAGATACAGATGAGTAAATTTTATTCTTATCTAGATGATTTTAATCAGATTACAATAATAGTTCCTTCAAAATACCGAAAGGATTATGTTGGGTATTTTAACACTATTGAAAATAATGAAAAATTACATTTAGATACAAAATTTCCCCTTGCGAATGAAAGATAATGATATTATTGTACTTGTTTTGATGGGTATATTTTA
>DAOWHG010000080.1 GCA_030641535.1 Mycoplasmatota bacterium
CAAAGAATAGAAATGAAGCATTAGATCATGTACTTTTATATGGTCCTCCAGGACTTGGAAAAACCACTTTAGCCAATATAATAGCGAATGAAATAGGAGTTAACATAAAAGTTACAAGCGGGCCATCGATTGAAAGAAGCGGAGACTTGGCAGTCATCTTAACGAGCCTAGAACCAGGTGATATTCTATTTATAGACGAGATACATAGGTTACCGAGAATTGTTGAAGAAATTCTTTATCCAGCAATGGAAGATTTTGTTATCGATATTGTTGTTGGAAGAGACACAACAAGCAAATCAATTAGAGTAGATTTACCACCATTTACATTAGTAGGAGCAACAACACGTTTTGGGGACTTAAGCTCTCCATTAAGGGATCGCTTTGGTGTTGTTCATAAATTGGAATATTATAATACTGAGGAATTACAACAGATTTGTAAAAGAACTGCTGGAATTTTTGAATGTGAAATTCACGAAGATGCGACATTTGAAATTGCTCGAAGAAGCCGTGGTACGCCTAGAATTACCAATCGTTTGTTCAGAAGAGTAAGAGACTATGCTGATGTATTGAATGACGGAATTATTAGTATTGAAATATGTAAACTTGCTTTGGGAAAATTACATATTGATGAAATTGGACTTGATTCCAAAGATTATGCATATCTACTTGGAATCATTGAAAAATTCGAAGGAGGACCTGTTGGTGTTGAGAGTTTAGCGGCGTCAATTGGGGAAGAAGTCACAACTATAGAAGATGTTTATGAACCATATCTACTTCAAATTGGCTTCATAAAACGAACACAAAGAGGCAGAGTTGCAACTCAAAACGCATATAAACACATGAAAAAATCTCATAATATTAGGTTATTTTAATGAAAGTTAATGACTTTAATTACGATCTTCCAGAAGAACTAATAGCTCAAACTCCACTTAAAGATCGAAGTGCTTCAAGACTATTAGTTATAAACAAAAATAGTGGAAATATTCAACATGACCATTTTTCAAATTTACTAAACTTTCTAAATGAGGGAGATGTTCTAGTTTTAAATGATACATCCGTTCTCCCTGCAAGATTGTATGGTACGAAAGAAGATACATTCGCAGCAATAGAGATACTATTATTAAAACAAAAAAATGATGATATCTGGGAGTGTTTAGTAAAAAAATCGCGAAAAGTAAAGATTGGAACAATAGTTTCTTTCGGTGATGGACTCCTTAAAGCTAAGTGTGTAAGAGTAGATGATGAAGGTATTCGAGATTTCGAAATGATCTATGACGGCGTATTTTATGAAATTTTGGATCAACTAGGAGAAATGCCTTTACCACCGTATATACATGAAAAATTAATTGACCAAGATAGATATCAAACAGTATATAACAAATATAAAGGAAGTGCTGCAGCTCCAACAGCTGGTCTGCATTTCACTAAGGATTTACTGAAAAAAATAGCCAAAAAAAAGATTGAAATTGTCTATATAACACTACATGTAGGACTAGGTACTTTTAGACCTGTCCAAGTTGACGTAGTAGAAGACCACATTATGCACTCAGAATATTACCAAATGACAAAAGAGTGCGCAAAAACTCTAAATATTGCAAAAAAAGACAAAAGACGAGTTGTAGCGGTTGGAACAACTTCACTAAGAACCCTTGAAACTTTGCTTAGAGATTATGATAACTTTAGAGAAACAAGTGGTTGGAGCGATATTTTCATATATCCAGGTTACACTTTCAAAGCAGTTGATGCACTAATTACTAACTTTCACTTACCAAAATCGACACTATTGATGCTTGTAAGTGCTTTAGCAGGCAATGACAATATCGTTAAAGCCTACAAAGAAGCCATTAAGGAGAAGTATAGATTCTTTAGTTTCGGTGACAGTATGTTAATTAGGAGTGATTAAATGAATGAATTTGAAAAGATATGGAGAGATAAGATTGTTAAAAATACAGAAATTTATGGAAATGATAAAATTCTAAAAATAATAACAGATCTTAATGAACTTGATGAAGTAGCATATTCACAGATTCTTATAAAAACCCTAAAAGAAAACTTGCTTAATGATAGAATAAAGAGTATTTTTTGTAAAAGTGCTTGTCATATGCCTCATGAAAAACTAGAAAACGTAAGAAAAGTATATAATGAAACAAAAAATATCGAAAAAGCAAGAATTGCTTTGGAAGAAATGTTTATAATAGATATAAAACAATACAAAAATCTAAACGATAAACAACTTAAAGACATTCTAGTTAAAGGATGGGGAGCAGCTGGACTCAATATTGATGGAAAAATCATAGCTACTAAGATTCCATCCAAATTTCATGAATATTTCGCAGAATCTGATAATATAAAGAAGAAGTATTACTATTGCCACTGCCCTAGAGTAAGAAAAGAATTACTGAATAATAGTGATTTAGACTCTATATACTGCAATTGTGGTGGTGGATTCTATCAAGATATTTGGGAGTATATAACTGGTCAAGATGTTGATATAAAAGTCCTAAAAAATCTGTTTGATGGCGATGAAACTTGCCAATTTGAGATTACTATAAAACAAAAGTAGACATTTATTGTCTACTTTTTTATTTATCAAAATTACTTAATAGGCTTTAGTCTAGCAGTAAAGTGTCTTAGAACAGGTGGTTCATAATCAAATTCTAAACCTACCAATTTATCTCTATTACGATAAACCTCAATAACAGCTTCCGCAACTACATCTAGATGTTTATAAGTATATGTTCTTCTAGGAATAGTAAGTCTCATTAATTCAAGAGGACTTTCTAGGTTTTTCCCAGTATCAGGGTCTCTTCCAAGTAAGAATGATCCTATTTCAACAGGTCTTACACCTGCTTCAAGATAAACAGCATTACTTACACTTTGTGCAGGAAACTCGTAATATGGAATATGTGGAGCAAATTTCTTACAATCTACAAATACGGCATGTCCACCAGTAGGATATTGAATAGGTACTCCAGCATCGCGTAATCTATCACCTAAATATCTAACTTGATCTAATCGATGTTCTAAATAATCTTCTTCTAAAGCTTCTAAAAGCCCTACACTTAAGGCTTCCATGTCTCTACCAGTTAATCCACCATAAGTTGGAAATCCTTCCATAGGAACAATGTAAGTACGACATTTATTATATAAATCAGTATCATTCTTTATAGCAATTATCCCACCAATATTACTCAATCCATCCTTTTTACTACTCATTAAGAAAATATCAGCTAAATCAAATACTTCTCTAGCTATTTCTAAAATACTCTTATTTTCGTAACCTTTTTCTCTTTGTTTAACAAAATAAGCATTTTCAGCGTATCTTGCACCATCAATCAAAATAGTAATTCCATATTTATTAGCAATATCTTTAACAGCTCTTAAGTTTTCCATACTTACAGGTTGCCCACCTGCGCTATTATTGGTAATAGTTAAGATAATACCGGCGATATTTTCTTTTCCTTTTTCAGTAATTATTTTCACTAATCCATTTAAGTCAAAATTTCCTTTAAAGGGATGATAATGCTCTGTATCGAAACATTCATCAATAGCACAGTCAAGAGCTCTAGCTCCAGCTAATTCAACGTGTGCTCTAGTTGTATCAAAATGCATATTTGAAATAAAATACATTCCCTCTTTAGTAACTAATTGAGGTAAAGCTACTTGTTCAGCCCCGCGTCCTTGATGTGCAGGAATAACATAGTCATACCCTGTAATGTCTTTAACAACTTTTTCAAATTTATAAAAACTTCGAGATCCCGCGTATGCTTCATCCCCTTGCATCAATGCAGCCCATTGAAAATGGCTCATTGCTCCAGTTCCACTATCTGTTAATAAATCGATATATACATCTTCACTCCTCAAAGAAAAAGGATTATATCCTGCCTTTTTAAGAAATTCTATTCTTTCTTTTCTTGTAGTCATTTTAATTGGTTCAACCATCTTAATTCTATAAGGTGGAGCTACGTATTTCTTGTCCATATTTCATCCTCCAAATTAATATATTAATAATACCAAAGATATTATACATTACTATGTTAGCGTTTACAATATTTAGTTTTAATTTTTATCAAATATGATGTAAAATAGAAGATAGCAGCAATATTTAAATAAATATGGTCAGGAGGTAACGATATGGATACAATTATAGTCTTTTTTCAAAGAATTAGTGCTGAATCTACACCACAATTCTACATGTTTTCCTTGACCCATTTTATTGTTATCTTCATATCTGTAATAATTTCTTATCTAATTTTCAAATATTCTTCTAAAATGAAAGGATGGAAGTATGAGAAAACATTAAGATACATATTTGGAACAATGATGATCTATACGAATATAAATCTTTGGATATATTCCTTTAATCTTGGTGAACCATGGTACAAATACCTTCCTATTGCAACTTGTGGATACGCAACCTTCTTTGGAGGATTAACTTTAATAACAAAAAATAAAGTATTATTTAAATTAACTTTGTTTTGGGGATTTGGCGCAGTATTATCGTTACTTGGTCCAACTATTTTAGAAGGACCACAAAGATATAATTTTTACCAATTCTTTTTTAGACACCTTGGTATAGTCGTAATCCCTATTTATATGATAAAAGTACATGATTACAAAATTACAAGTGAAGACTGGAAATTATTTTTCTATGTTACTATTTCGCTTACTATTGTATCTACAATTATAAATTTAGCTATAAATAAGCCAGATGATTTAAACATGTTTTATACAATGCAACCTGCGATTGGAGGCACACCACTAAGCTATTTATACGAAGTTTCAAGATGGTATTATATTGCTTTTTGGATTCCCTTTGCTGCATTAATGGGATATTTATACGGATTACCGTTTTATACAAAAAAAGAACTATTCTAAATTGAATAGTTCTTTTAATTTAATCTTGCAAAGGATTTATTTTTTTAATCAAATAAATAAACGGTGTATCAAGTGCTGCTACAATGACCTTAATAAAGTAAGTAGTGATGAAAATACTAACTACTATATCAAATTCAAATAATCCAATAAACGCAATTGGTACAAAAATAGTTGTATCAATTAATTGACTTAATAATGTTGATCCATTATTTCTAAGCCATAAGAATTTATCTCCTGGATATTTTGATTTAATCTTTTGAAACATGTAAACATCAAATAACTGACTAACTATGTATGCTGATAAACTAGCTAAAGCAATTCTTGGTAACAATGAGAATATTGTTACTATAGAATCATTAGCAAAATCATCAATATTAGGAATAAACCAAATTGAGAATTGCATAATGATAACTGTCGCTAACAAACTAAAGAAGCCAATATAAACAGCTTTTCTAGCATCTTTTACACCATATTTTTCTCCAAGTGAATCAGTTACTAAAAATAATGTTCCATACATAATATTTCCTAATGTAGCTACTAAATGTATCCCAAAAATATTAAAATCAATTGTTTTTGTTACTTGAATATTTGCCAGTATTGTTCCCATCGCAATCCATGCAAATAAACCTGTTTTTCCAAATAGTTTATAAGATAATGCGATTAAAGAAAAGTTTGCCAAAGCAAATATAAGCCATAAAATCTCGTTACTCATAGTATTCCTCCTAGTTTTGGTATCGCAGGATGGTTACGAACTGCGGACTGCTTATTAAGCATATTTAATATATATTAATTGCATCAATTTGTCAAATAAATGAAAGAATTATTTATAATAATTATGACTTTTTTATATTTTCACAGTATTTTCTTATGAAAACAAGCAATTTGTAGTAAAATAGTAATATTGACAAACACAAGGGTGATGCATAATGAATTTACGAGTTGGAATTGATATTGGAAGTACTACAATTAAGGCAGTCGTAATAAATGAACACGACGAAATTCTTTTTAAGACATATTTACGACACAAAAGCAGTATAACTACATCTTTAATTAACTTGTTAAGAGATATTGAAACATCTTTTAATGGCAAAAAGATGTTTTTTAATTTTACTGGAAGTGCAAGTATGTTTTTAGCTGAAGGATTAAAAAGACAATTTACACAAGAAGTAATTAGTGCCACAGAAGCTTTAAGACATGAAGGTGGAGATTTTGATGTTTGTATAGAATTAGGTGGAGAAGATGCTAAAATAATCTTCTTTGATGGAAATAACGTTGAACAAAGAATGAATGGAACATGCGCAGGAGGAACTGGTGCATTTATTGATCAAATGGCTACATTACTGGATGTAGAAACTCCTGAAGTTAATGAACTTGCTAAAAATTATAAAAAAATATATCCGATTGCTTCAAGATGTGGAGTATTCGCAAAAAGCGATATTCAGCCTTTGTTAAACCAAGGAGCTACTCATGAAGATATCGCAATAAGTATTTATCAAGCAATTGTTAATCAAACAATTGCCGGACTAAGTCAAGGTAGAAAAATTAGAGGTCGTGTAGCTTTTTTAGGTGGTCCTCTTACTTTTGCAAGTGAATTAAGAAAGAGATTCATTGAATTTCTTGATTTGAAAGATGTATTTATTCCTGAAAATGGAGAAGTGTTTGTAGCTTACGGAGCTGCACTTGTAGCTGATGAATCATCTTCAACAGTTGAAGAATTAATTGAGTGTGTAATTAAATATGATAAGGTTGATAGAAGAAATCAAAAAAAGACATTAAAGCCTCTTTTTGAAACAAAAAAAGACTTTGATGATTTTGTAGATCGTCATAATCAAGCTCATGTTGATCAAGTTGATATTTCTAAATACAATGGGAATGCCTTTTTAGGAATTGATGCGGGTAGTACTACTACTAAATTAGTTTTAATAAATGAAGATAATGAAATACTTTATAGTTTTTATTCTCATAATAAGGGTAATCCTGTCGATATGGTAAAAAAATCACTTTACGAAATATATGAATTAACAAAAGATCGTATTACTATTAAATCAGCTTATTCGACTGGATATGGAGAACAACTTATTAAGAATGCCTTTAATTTAGATGATGGAGAAGTAGAGACAATATGTCATTATAAAGCCGCTAAGTACTTCTTACCTGAAGTAGAATTTATCATTGATATAGGTGGTCAAGATATGAAATGTTTCAAAGTTGAGAATGGTGTAATCACAACAATTATTCTTAATGAAGCCTGTAGTTCAGGATGCGGATCGTTCATTGAAACATTTTCAACATCTCTAGGACATACTATTGAAGACTTCGCAGAACTTGCATTAAAATCTAATCAACCTGTTGATTTAGGAAGTAGATGTACAGTATTTATGAATAGCGGAGTAAAACAAGCACAAGCTGAAGGTGCATCAACTGCGGATATATCAGCTGGTCTTGCCTATAGTGTTGTGAAAAATGCTCTATACAAAGTAATAAGAGCAGTTGATATAAAAGAAGAGTTTGGTGAAAAAATCATTGTTCAAGGTGGTACATTTTATAATAATGGAATTTTAAGAGCTTTTGAACAAGAAATAGATACATTAGTTATTAGACCAAATATTGCAGGTTTAATGGGAGCTTATGG
>DAOWHG010000026.1 GCA_030641535.1 Mycoplasmatota bacterium
AGTTGTTAAGCATTTAGAAAGTCTTGTTCCAAATAAGAAACATTATCTATTAGTTGATAATCTAAGATTATTCATTGCGAATGGAAGACTTAGTGGAGCTAGTGGATTCATTGGTAGCGTATTAAAAATAAAACCTATTCTTCAAGTGGATGCTGAAGGTAAAATTACTTCATTTGAAAAAGTTAGAACACAGAAAAAAGCTTTAGTAAAACTTGCAGAAATTATATTAGATGAATTAAAATCAATGGAAAAATTTGTTGTAATTTTTGAGACTTCTGATAATTTAGAAGCAATAGAAGTTATTAAGAGTGAAATTGATAAAGTTTATCCAAAATACGATTCTTTCCAAGCGCCAATTACACCTGTTATTGGATGCCATACAGGTACAGGAGCAATCGGAATTGCACTATATAACTTAACTAATATCTAAGACGTGAAAAACGTCTTTTTTATTTGGTTGAAAAATTACTATTATAATGGTAAAATTATTACAGTCCATTTTATATAAAGGAGGTGTATTTTTATGATTAATTCAGACATAATTAGAGGTCATCTTGAGAGTGTTATTTTAAAGCTGATTATTGAAAAAGATATGTACGGATATGAAATATCTAATTGTATTGCAGAAAGAACTCAAGATCGTTTTAACATTAAAGAAGCCACTTTGTATTCAGTAATAGGAAGATTGCAAAAAAAAGACCTAATTGCTCCTTATATGGGGGAAAAATCACATGGAGGAAAAAGAAGATATTATAAAATCACGCCATTGGGACTAGCATATTATGAACAAAAATTAACAGAGTGGACAGAAATAAAAGATGTCTTAGAAACTCTTTTGGAGGATAAATCATGAAGAAAATAGATAATTTTGTAAAACATACATTTAAGAACATCCCTAAAGAGGGAAAAGAAGATATTATTAAATCTGTTTCAGAAGCATTAATTGAAAAGGTTGAAGATCTAATTGAAAAAGGTTTATCAGAACAAGAAGCAATTGATAAAACTGTAATTGAATTTGGAACAGTTGAAGATTATTTTGATAACTTTCAGAAATTAGAGAAAAAGAAAAAGAGACAAAAAACTATTAATCATTATAAAAACGATTTACTATTTAGTGTTGTTGGAAGTTTGATTATTATCGCTATTGTTTTATTTGTTAATTTAACTTACGCTCCATCTACACTTTGGTTTGTTATTCCGTCAATCGCAATATTATATTGGCCATTAGCCATTTTATATAATTTGCTAAATAAGAAAGAAAATAAAAGGGGAGATAAAGATGAGTAAAATTGCTGTAATAGCTACAAGTACTGGATGTTTAGATTACCTTGATATTAAGAAAGATAATTTAAGAATATTAAGAATGAAAATAATTATGGGTGATGACTCATATAATGATTTTATCGAAATGACAGCTGACAAATTTTACAGTATGCTTAATAGTGATAAATCATTAGTACCTTCTTCATCTATGCCTTCGATTGGTGAGTTCTTAGAAATGTTAGAATCTCTTGAAAAAGAAGGATATGAAGAAGTTATCGTAACTACAATTTCTTCAAAATTGAGCGGAACTTATGACGTTTGTCAAATGGGTAAAAATCAATATGAAGGTAAACTTAAAATTCACCTATTAGATACACTTAATGCCGCTTTAAGCGAAGGTTATATTTCACTTGAAGCATTAAGATTAATTGATGAAGGAAAAAGTACAAAAGAAATTATTCCTTTCTTAGAAAAACTTAGAACAAACAGAAAACAATTCTTTATGGTTGATAATTTAAGACTGTTTGTAGCTAACGGAAGACTTAGTGGAGCTAGCGGTTTTATTGGAAGTATGTTTAAGATTAAACCAATCTTACAAGTTAATGATGAAGGTAAAATTGTTTCCTTTGAAAAAGTTAGAACTCAAAGAAAATCATTAACAAAAATGGTAGAGTTGATTTTAGATGATTTAAAAGAACTAAAAGACTTTATTATTGTTTATGATACTTCAGATAATGTTGAAGGATTTGAATTTGTGAAAAGTGAAATAGAAAAAGCTTATCCAAAACACAAATCTATTGAAGCACCTATTACTCCAGTAATTGGATGTCATACAGGTGTTGGAACTGTTGGAGTTGCTTATTTTGATTTATCTTAAATAAAGGCGTTTATAACGTCTTTTTTTTATGTTATTATTTGCAATAATTTTTGTATAATGTTACAATTATTAAAGTGAAATCAAACATTACAAAGGTGATTAGATGAATACAAAAAGATTAGTTACTCTTAGTTTATTTCTATCTATGAGTATTGTATTAAGTATAGTTGAATCCTTTATTCCTTCTTTCGCAATTCCAGGAGCTAAATTAGGATTAGCTAATATTATGACACTTGTTATCCTTAACCTATATGGGGAGAAGGATGCATTTTTAATTATAATACTTAGAATATTCTTAGTTGGGCTTTTAAGAGGAACAATTGGAGCACCTGCGTTTTATTTAAGTGTATCAGGAGGAGTTTTAGCTTATCTATTAATGATATTATTTAACAGATTTAGAGTGTTTAGTGTTGTTGGTGTTAGCGTGATGGGATCGCTCGGACATTCACTAGGCCAGATACTAATGGCTATGGTGATATTGTCACTTCCTGAGCTTGTTTATTACTTCCCATTCCTCTTCTTAATAGCTATTCCTACTGGTGTTTTTACAGGACTTGTAGCTAAGAGGTTTACCGAGATATCTAAAAGAGCAATAATAATATAAAAAGCGAAATTCAATTGAATTTCGCTTTTTTTAACTAAATTTAATTCTTCTTCTTATTAACAAAAACTATTACACCTGCACCTAAAAGTAGAACTAATGAAATAATTATAGAGACAACTGTATTATTTGGTGAGTCTTCGGTTATTGGATTGATATCTAATTGGGTTATTGGTATGAAGATTTCCTTAATGAATTCCTCTTCAAAATCGGTGCTCATATAGGCAGTTCCATCCATCCCATACCAAATTGCTTCTAAGTTATCTGTGCTATTTACGAACTCCATTCCGTCTTCAATAGTCATGGTAAATATTGCTGTTGAATATAAATCCGCAAGTCCAGGATCACTGAATATTACACTTACACTCCTTGAGTATCTTTCAGGCATCAAAGTAACATTGTTAATGATATGATGATACAAACTATCTTCAACCAGGTAGTATTGTTGGTAATCTCCACTCGTTACTAATTGATCTCCATCTTTTAAGTAAACTGTTGCGTAATAGGGAAGGCTATATGTTGGGTCTGAAACAGCTAGCAAAAACATTTCATTATCTCTAGTCGGATGAACTCCTCCTGTTGATATATTTGATTCTCCATTATTTAGTAAGTATCCATCTAAATCTAGTGTATTTAAATACTCTATCATTTTTCCAGATATCCATCCTTTAGATACTCCTCCTAAATCTAAACTCATATTTTCTCCCATTGTGATAGTGTTATTTTCAGTATCTAAAGTAACATCATCAGGATCAGTAAAAACTTGAGCTGCTAATAAATCCTGCATATCAGGAACTTCACATACTTGATTTAAGAGACAATTCTCACGATAATCATGCCAAATTTGTAAAACAGGTCCTAGTGCTGAATTGAATAAATTATTGACATCGCTTTGATGTTCAAAAGTGAAATCAATTAATTCAGATAATTCAGGTAAGATTGTATGAATAGAAGTAGGATTATCGTTAATTGTTTTAATATTCACATATCCATCATAATTATCATATTTATCACTAATTTGGTGATATAAAGAAAGAATGCTTTCTAATTCTTCAAAAACTTCTAAACTGTTTATATTTTCGTGCTCATTAAAATATATTTTAAGTGTTACGACTGTATGTAAATAAGAAGACCAGTTCCTATAACATTCTAAAGTGCTTGTATCATCAATCAGTTGACATGCAGCATTTAAATAAAGAACTGTGACGTCTCTAGATAACTTAGTTACTTTATCATGATAATCTAGTGTAAAGGTAACTTCATATTCTCCAGGAACACTTGTATCAACATCATTTACTACTGTTACATAGGAACTTATATCTACACCACTATCTTTGGAAATAAATCCAATATCAGTATATGCCTCACCCTCAGTGATAAAAACTTCTTCATCACCAAACATTGAAAAAATTACGTTATCATATATTGGTGTTATTTCATCATCTTTACATCCTACTAGTGTGAAACTAATAAGAAGAAGTAATATTGTGCTTAGTATTTTCTTCATAGTAATCTATCCTTTCGATACTTTATAATGCTTAATCTCTATTATAGAATAAAAAAACTGGCTAAGCCAGTTTTTTAATCATATTTTTCTACGTGATATTCAAGCAGTGACTTCATAACTCGAATCATGTTATTTGTTGAAACACTACTACCAGCATAACCATCAATTAGATCTTGTTCAGCAATAGCTGTAGTATTTAAAATACCGTGATAATCAGCATTAGTGAAAACTGAAATGCCATCTAAATCGTCTAATGATTTTCCAATTAACCAAGGAATAAATTCATCTTCAAAGTTTTCTAAAGTTTTACCTGCAGGAGTAGGACTGCTGTCTCCCCACATACCTGCGATATAATGATTACTACTATCATCATTGAACGAGATAGTTCTTAAATCATTTGTTGATAAGTTAATTTCTACGAATGCAACTTGCCAGTAGTTTACATCTGCATTACGACAAGTACATGATAAATACGTAACTTGATATCTTATATAGTCTCTTAGTTTATACTCTAACAAGATAAATGCGTTTTTCTCTGTTTCATCTCCGTGTCCACTAATATGAGGAAATTGTAATGCGTTTTGTACTACAGTTCCTTCAATTACAGGACAATCTTCGCAAAC
>DAOWHG010000058.1 GCA_030641535.1 Mycoplasmatota bacterium
AATAGCTTGAACTCTATTGATCTTAACGGAATTATTGGAAATGTAGATGTTAGTGGTTCTAGTTTAACTAGTGTGGATTTAACTAACGCAGATTACAATAATTTAGTATTAGATTGTGATAGTTTAGCTAATTTAGACACTTTAACAAGTGTATCTACTAGTTTAGAAGTTACTACAACTATAAATGATTTTAATTTAACATCAAATATCCCAACACTTGATTTTGTTGGAGACTCAATAGATAACTTTATTTTAACAACGACAGCAACTGCAATGAATATAACTACTACAAATAACTCCGTTAGTGTAAATGGAACTATTAGTGATATTACAATCGATGGAGATAATTTAAGTATATTAAGTTTTGCAGGAACAATTACTACAGTAAATACAACAACACAATCAACTAGCTTTAGCTTAAATGGTACAGTTGATAATATTAGTGTTATAGGAAATAGTTTAAATTCAATAGATTTAAACGGTACTATCGATACGGTAAATGTTAATAGTACTAGTTTAACTAGCGTTGATTTAAGTGGAGCAGATTATAATGATTTAGTATTAAATAGTAATTTGTTAGCTAGTTTAAACACTTTAGCAGGGGTAAATACTACTTTAGAAGTTACTTCCTTGGTTGATGATTTTAACCTAACAACGAATACTCCTACAGTTAGTTTCTTTGGAAATGCTATTAATAATGTCAATCTTACATCAACCGCTCTAGCAATTGATTTATCGACTACAAATGACTCAGTAACGCTAGATGGAGCAACGACTGATTTTGTTATTTCAGGTAGTAATTTAAGTACTATTATTGGTGATGTTCAAACTATCGATATTACTAATCAAACAGATTCTGATGAATTTATATTTGATTTGGATGCTGATTCAGTATTATTTAACAGTGATACACCAACTGGATTATCATTTACTGGAGTTAGAACTATCACTGCATTAGATGTTACATCTACATCTATTACTAGTATTGATACTAATGACGTAGCTATTACGACGTTAGATTTTGAATCAAGTGGAATAAATAGTGCTTTAGATTCAAAAGCAACAACTATTAATCATACAAATACTTCTGGAGATGAAATAGTATTTACAATTAGTAGTGATACACAAACATTGAATACAAATAGTGAAATAGTATCTTTGGAAAGTGTTGATTTAAGTTCGACAGTCTTAAATTATAGTGGAATTAATAATTTAAGTGTTACGTTAAACGGCTTAACTACACCTACAATTAACACTCCTAACGCAAGTACGGTTAATTTTGATGGAAGTAGTGTTAATGTAATCCTAAGTGGTGCAAATATCGATACAGTAAATACAGATACATTAACTTTAACAAATAAATATACAATGAATAATACGCTAGTTGATGATTTAGAATTTATCAGTGCTAATTTATTGATTAGTATTATTGAAATAGAAGTAAACACTTTAGATGCAGCTAATGTGGGAAGTGTTGTAACTAAGCTTGAAAGTAGTGGTGTTACATTGTTTAGTCCAATAGTTTCTCAAGATATTTATGATTACTATTATGACGAAGAATATACTGCATTAACAGACCAAGAGGTAATTGATACTTTACGTTATACTGGATTTAGAGATACTGCTATTGCAGATGCATTAGCTGAGTTTAGATTAAATGGATATTTTGATTACATTTTAGATGCAGAATTAAATACTCAAATTGATACACAGCTATATTTAGCTATGCAGGATTACTTTGATGGATATGCCCTTGATGAAGGAACTACAGAAGCTCAAATGGTTCTTGATAATGATCAACAATTTGTTGATGACATAAAAGCAGCTATACAAGCTACTTTAGATCAACCAATTTTAACTATAGTTGAACTTACTTTAGAAACAAGTGTAGAAAATAGTATAGTAGATGATGCAAATACTTACGCAACAACAGAAAATGGTAATGTTGGATTCAGCATTGGATAGGAGGTGCCTATGAAGAAATTATTCTTATTACTTAGTATTATTGTCCTTAGTGGTTGTGGAATGCTAGATAGAGGAAACTACAATAAAGATCGCTCAGGATACGTATTAAATGATAACTTGATTGTAAGTTATCATACTAATTCGATTGGTGAAATCGATATCTTTCAAATTGATCAAGTTATGACTTTCTTTGAGGCGCTAGAATATACAGATTTTGATACAGATTTATTATCGACTAATGAAATATTAGATTCATTTGTTAGTGTTAGTGAATTAACTAGTTGTGGCGTAGTTTCAACATTTCCTGTTCCGAAATTTATTAGAATTGATGATTTAACATACTTCTACAATATAAGAGACAATGGGTATTGTACTTTCGATGAATACATATTCCATGATGATGGATATACTGAATTAGAAGAATACAATGTTGATGAAGTTAGTCCTTTAGGAAAAACTAATACAACATTGTTTAAAGACATTGATTTTACAACTAATACATTTGAAATTGTTATCTTTATAGAGAATATATATTTTGATGAAGATGATGATTTATGGATTAAGGAGATTATTACGGCTTTACCAATGTCTTTAAAGCAAGCAGGATCAATTTATGAAGATACAATTGATTTTGTTGATGAAGTAGCCGCAATCGAAAAATACGTGTTAGATAACCAGAGTATTAACTTATTAGTATTAAGAGAAGATTATTTAGATGAAGATGTAAATAATATTTGGAGTGAATATACAATTGAAGCATTAGGTAGAGATCATGAGGTAATTAAGAAAGTAAGACTAGACCAAACCGGTGGAATTTTGGATATAATTCAAGATACATTAGGTAGATTGGGGATGTTCCAATGAAAAAGTTGTTTAGTTTAAGCTTGTTTATGATTGTTTTGCTTTCTGCTTGTGGTGGAGATGCTACAATTTACAATTTTAAGATAAGGAAAGACGATTATTTAGTTAGTGAAGATGGAAACATAATTGTTGATTATAAGACTGATGAAAAGGGAGAACTAGTAGAACTTAATATTGATCGATTACTAAGAATTGAAGATATGTTATATTTCAATCCATTAATTGATTATGAATTCGAATTAGAAGGATTTAGTGGAGATATATTCACACAACCGGGATTCCTGTGTACTAATTATAATGAGATGGTTGTGCCAATTAACATTGAAATTGGTAGTACAAGATTTATGTATGATCGTAATGAATGTGAGTATCAAGAAGTTGATCGTAATAATGAATTTAAGAGTGGTTCATATTCAAGAAAATATCGTTTAGATGAAACAATCGATGTTTCTAAAGAGACCATTATTAGTATTGTTGTATTTGATGAAACATCTTTAGAAAAATTTATAGATATATTTGAATTACCACATACAGCAAAGATGTTAGGTGTATACAGTATCCATATAAATTATGATCTAGATGGATTCGATTCACGAACTACGAATTATTTTAATGATATTGCATTTTATGAACAATTAATTTTGAAACACCAAGAAAATGAAATGGCAATAAATGAAGTAATAGGATTTAGTATGGATATTAATCTACTTGATTTTGATCAAATGGCGGAAGTAATCCCACTAATTGATGACTTTGAAGAGGATTACGATATGGAAATTAAAGCTGTGAATGAATTAATTGTTATAATAAGTATCGTGGCTATTGTAGACACTGATATTATTTCAGATGATTAATAAGACTTTATAAGACACAGTAAAAGGTGTGATATAATGAATATTAAAATTAGAAAAATGAAATTAAGTGATATTACTTATGTTTACAATGAAGAAATAAAAATATTTGGGAAAAGTTTAGGGGAAAAGGCTTTGTTTAACGACATAATGTATAATGATATGTCTAAGTATTTTATTGCTTTAGTTGATGACGAAAAAGCTGGATATGTTGGTTCTTGGCTTACTATTCCAAATGCTGATATTTTGAATCTCTTTGTGTCTGAAGAATATAGAGGGCTAGGAATAGGGAGAGAATTGATGAATGAGGTTATTAATCTTTGTAATGATAAGAAGATAGAATTACTTACTTTGGAAGTTAATGTAAATAATAAATATGCTATTGAAATGTATGAAAATCTAGGATTTAAAGTCGGAAATATAAGAAAAAAATATTATAATAATAAAGAAGATGCATTACTTATGATCTTACAGTTAGGAGGTAAAACATGATTGTATTAAGTGTTGAAAGCAGTTGTGATGAGACTAGTGTTAGTATTACTAGAAATGGTAAGGAAGTACTGAGTAATATAGTTTTAAGTCAGATCGATATTCATAAAGCTTATGGTGGAGTTGTTCCTGAAATTGCAAGTAGAGAGCATATTAAAGGGATAACCATGGTATTCGAAGAAGCTTTAAATGAAGCTAATATAGAGAAAAAAGATATAAATCTTGTTGCAGTAACAAAAGGACCAGGATTAATTGGAAGCTTACTGGTTGGAGTGAATGCAGCTAAAGCTTTTGCGTTTAGCAATGATATTGATTTAGTAGGAGTTCATCATATAGCTGGACATATATACGCTAATGAGATTAGCGAGGATTTAGAATTTCCACTAATATGTCTTGTAGTTAGTGGAGGGCATACAGAACTAGTTTTAATGAAGGAACATTACGATTTTGAGAAGCTAGGGGAAACGCTAGATGATGCCGTGGGAGAAGCTTATGATAAAGTGGCTAGAACTGTTGGATTAGGGTATCCTGGAGGACCTATTGTTGATAAATTAGCAGCAACAGGAAATCCTAGTTATAAAATGCCTAACATTAGTTTAGGAGATACTTATAATTTTAGTTTTAGTGGAATAAAATCACACGTTATCAATTTAGTGCACAATATTAATCAAAGAAACGAAGAAGTAAATATTCCTGATTTGTGTGCGAGTTTCCAAGAGACTGTAAGTGAGGTATTAGTTACAAAGAGCTTGAAGGCAATAAAAGAATATGATGCAAAGATGTTTATAATTGCTGGAGGAGTTGCAGCAAATAAAGGATTAAGAAAGAAAATTAGTGAAAGGATAACAATGGTAAATGTAGTTGTACCTGAGTTTAAGTATTGTACGGATAACGCTGCAATGATTGGAATAGCAGGCTATTATCAGTATTCAAAAAACAATCAAACTGATGATATGAGCTTAAACGGAGTTTCACGAATGAATTTGGAATAAGTTAATTTAGTAACGAGTGTGGATGCTTATGGAAGTATTTAAGTATTAAAATTCATAAGTTTTAAATATTAAATTCATAAAATATCCACATATTTTCTATATACTAGGGTTGTATAAGAAATATATTGAACGGAGGAAATATCAATGAAAAAATTATTTATGATTATTTTTATACCAGTACTATTTATATTGGGAACACCAGCATTATTAGCTACAATAATGTATGATGCAAGTGGGGATGTGCAAATGCCTACTCATCTATACACAGATGATGCTGATGCAGAAAAGATGTTATATGCTGAACTTAGCGCTGCAATCGCTGACGTTGAAGACAATGTAACAGATGACATGGTATTTGATTTACATCAAGATATAATCAATACCGCTATTTTTGAATTATTTAGAGGAGAAGACATGAATCCTGATTATATGCCTACAGATGATTGTGTAGAAGATTCATGTAACTATGTTTTTAGTGAAGTAATGCCAGTTGAAGGGTTCGACCTTGGATTAAGACTGGTTGGTGCTTGGGTAGACTTTGAAGACGATAGATTTATCGGTAATGTCTTCTTAGAAGTAAGTTTAGATGATGGATTTACTTATAAAACTGTTATTCAAGTTCACTTCCTATTCAGAGACTTACCAGACAGATACGAATTAGAGTTTGATAAAATTCAAATTGGGAACTTACCAATTCCTAAATCATTAATTTCTACTTTAATGACAACTGTCGATGATCAATTTGATCAATTTGATTTAGACGAAGAAACAGATGCTGTACCTGCTGGAGAGTTAGATGTTACAAATCTATCTTACACATTGGAAAAAGATGAGATATTAACTCAATTAGCTGATTCTCAAGAGGGAGAAGAAGAAGACACTGGAGCTGCATTAGCTCAAGAAGTATTATCAATTATTTTTGATAATGAGTTAGTTAACTTTGCTTTTGAAGAAGATAAATTTGTTTTAACTGCTGGAGTATCTAAGTTTAGAAGTGCAGAACAAGATATCCCTGATTACTTATATGACTTGCATTTTACAACAATGGTTGACGATGTTGTAGTAGTTGGAGAATTTGATCCAGACTCATTCGATGTTGAAGGTTATTTAACTGATAAATTTATGCAATTTGTATTCAATTATGCGTTATCTCCGGGTAGTGGATTTGTAATTGATGAAAGAATATTCAATAAGTTAATTTACTTTGGTGCAGATGGATTTGCAGATACTAGAGAAACTTACGAGTATTTAAATGAAAATGACGAAATAGAAGTAATTGATATTGGACTAAAAGCAATTTGGTTTGAATTAGCTCCAGGTGATATTTATGTAAATGCGTTGTTTAGAATCGCTGGAATAGATTCATTACTACAAATTAAAGCTGAGCAAGACCTTACTAATACTACTGATTTAGTATTTGAATTTACTGAAATTACATTTGGTAAAGACATTGGTGAGGGAGATGGAGATTACTTGAAGATTATTGATTTAGAAGTGTTCAAGGATTTATTCGCAGAACTTGGCGATGTTGAATTTGGTTCATTTGATGAAAATGGTGTATTAACTATTAGTGCAGCAGGATTAACAGATTTAATGGGTGAAGGTTCACAACAAGATGCAGTAGTTGTTACTGGTGTTCAATTGATTCAAGATGGTATTGAATTAATTATTGAACCAGGTGGTGGAGTTGCAAGTGAATTATTTGTTGCTTTAGAAGACTTTAGTACACAACTTAACCTTGTTTTAGATGATCCTGCATTGTTAACTGGATTAGAAGCTGAATTAGATATTGAAAATCCAGGTCCTGAACAAGATGTTTATAACGATGTAATAGAATTACAAGATTTATTGGGTGAAGACACACCAGATTTAGTAGAAGTAACTGAAACTGTAACGGAAATGTTTGACAGTTATGAAGATATGTCACCTGAATCACAAGAAGCTTTCTTAGATACATTTGAAGGTTTAATTGATGATGATATTTATGCACAATTCGAAGATTTATATTCTTCAGAAGATATTCCTTTACCATAAAAACCATAATAACAAATTAATATAACCCACTATATAGAAAAACCCTTTTTAAACCAAGGGTTTTTCTTGAAGGTTATTATGTGAGGAGGAGAAGTATGATTCCTAGCATAGCTTTTGATTTTAATTTTGATTACGTATTAGTACTCATATTCGCCTCATATATAGGTTATGGGTATTTTTCGGGTGGACATAAGCAAATTAGAATATCAATTAATTTGATATTACCTTTTATGATAATTTATTATTTAGGTAGATATATTACAAGTTATATGTACGTTCCTTTATCTACAACGTTCCTATTTGAATTGTTTGATTCATATTTAGGAATTATTAAGAATACTTTTGGAATGATAGTTGCATACGTAATTACATATTCCTTATTGTTTTCTTCAGTTTTCTTCTTGTCTATTTATGCGAGAAGATATGTTTTGAATGAAAATATGCGTGCTAAATTAGGTAAATATAATAATTACCTTGGTGCGCTTTTTGCTTTAATTAATGGATATGTATTAGTATATTTCATTATTTTACCTGTATTTTCTTTAAATGGTGTAGGTGCTGAGGCAAATATTACTAATTTTGTATTAGAAAACCCTCCTCCTTTCTCAAGAATAGCGAGAACTGCTGAAAAAGCTGTTCCAATAAAAGGATTAGCTGATAAAGCTGATGATTTCCAACAACTAATGAGTGTTGATGGAATTGAGGGGTATTATAATGATGCGATTTATGAGTACCAACAAGACTATATTGGGTCCAATTCTTATGAAACTGCATTTATGCAATATGTTTATTCTGAGCTTAGCTTAGAGTCTAAGACGTTATTAGATGATGAGTATTCTGATTATTTTGATGAAACATTATCATCAACACATTATCAAGGTATATCGAGAGTCTTAATCTTAGAAACCGCTACAAATGATTATTTATATCTTGATTTATTGAAAAAAGAGGATGATTTTGTTCAAATCATTGATGAGAAAAAGGATATTGTTGATGCTTACGAAGCCTCTGTAGTTAAATACGATAAGGATTTAATAGATTATGCATATGGTGTTCAATTCGATGAATATGAAGATTTATTAGATGCTTACGAAAGTGATGTAATTGATTATACTTCTAGTAAAATATCTGCATTATTGGCAGATGACGACTTTGCTTTGTCATTTACAGATACAAGACCTACTATATCCTTAGAAGAACCAATCAATTATGTTCATCCTGATTCTCTTGTAGAACCGGTTGAACCAACACTAACAGATGACATCACAGATGCAGATGACTTTGTATACCTGTATGAAGATAAGATAGACGTTAGATCAACATTAACTACTTTGGGTAAGAATTTTGAAAATCATAAAGGATTAATAATGTGGTATGTTGATGAACTTGATAGAAGTATGACAACATCCGCAGAAGGCGGAGATATATCTGAAACAATTGTAAGTTTTAAAACAAATTATGATTTAATTACGGAAAATTTAAATGATGAGGATTTGAAAAGCAAATTATATTTAGCTCAAATGAGTATTTTGACTTATGATATTTTCACAACTTGGCTTGATTGTACTATGGAGAATATGGATACTATTGAATTAGATGATATTGGTGAAGCATCTAATAGATGTACTAATATTGATCCTGCAACTGTAACTGATTATGATTTTACTGATGATGCTTTAGGTATTGTAACTACCTTATTTGAAGGAGAAAGCGTTACTTGGATTATCCTTCAATTCAAATATGATTACGAAGATGGTGGATTTATTCAAGAATTTGAAGATTTCCAAGAAGTTCTTGATATATTAGAAAGTACGAAAGAATTAGTAGATGATTATGATAAGTATTATAAAGATATAGCAAATAGCTTAGAGGGAAATCTCTCAATGGTTATAAAAATTGGTATTAGTGTTATGAAATATCATTTAGATGTATATGATACATTTAGTAATTCTCCGATAATCGCAGCCTTGTTTAATGATGTAGTCAGAGTATGTTCTGGTTCTACAACAAGTCCAATTAATCGGGAAGTATTAATATGTCCTAAAACTGAAGGAGATTCAGGATTTGCAAGAGAGCTGTTTAATATGAGATTCTTATCTAGTGATATACTATTTAAGGCTTACTTAATGGTTGATAATGAAAATGAACCAATCATTTACGATACTGATGAAATGAATGATTTCCTTGCAAAAGCAAATACAGCTGTAGTAGATAATGTAATAACTGTGGAAGTTATTAGTATGTTTGCTGATCAATTAGCATTTAACGTAATCGATCCTACTAATAACTACACTTTACTTGAACAAATGTATGATGACGGACAAATTACAATTGAAGCTATGCGTATTCTCGCAGATGATGAATACGAGTTATTTAGTTTTGAGTTTAGAACGAGAGTAAGAAGTTTAATTAGATAGAAAGGAGGGATTATATGAAGCCTAGTGAAGAGGTAATGCTTTTACTTGAGTTAAATAATTTTGATGTTTTAAAGTATAAACTAAAAAAACAGCTAGAATATGAAGATTCTGGTAATTTAGATTTGTATAAACATAAAAAGTATGCCGATTTAATTGTTTCTCACTATTTATTTCAAGAAAATGAAGATTTTTTACATCGTAATCCCTTAACTTATAGTTCTAATTGGCCTAAAAGTGTAAATAGTCTTGATCAATTTTTGTTTACTCATCCAGATTTGGATGAAGAAACAACTTTAAGAGAGTTCTTGGCTCTTAAAGATTTTGATGCAATTAATAGAGAGAGCATACTATATGATATTTTAGATGCTTGGGTTGAGGAATATCGCGAAGCAAGTATAACTAAAATGGAAAATTTACGTGAAATGATTAAATTATTACCTAAGAAAAGTAAAAAGCATCGTAAACCAAGTAAAATGACATTTCTATTTACAGTGTTCTTGGCTTTATTAGGTATTATGTTGTTCAAAAATCCGACATTATTGCAACCATCATTTTTTGCTTTTCTTGCTAATATTGTAGGAGATTATAATCAATTATTATATGATGTATCATGGTATTCATTACTTGGGGTAAGCTCAATAATACTTCTTTCCACATATGCAGTATTAAACAACGCTTTATCAAGGTTTATTAAAGATGTTAGAAGCGAAAAAAATAAACATGCTGAAAGAACATTTGATAAATGGGAAGTAGATATGAAAAATTCTAGATTGAAACAATCTGGAGTACTTGAAGATTATGTTGATTTGGTTGTTAAAAAGCCTTCTAAGTGCTTTTTAGAACTTAAAACACTCATAGGACCCGAAATTTTAATGAACAAATTTAAGGCTTACGTACGCATGATAGAAGGAAAATATGATTGGATGACAAAACACTATGAGAAATTAATGTTTGCATTAAGAATTCTATTTATAGTTTCAATAATTCTATATATTCTGTTTTTCGGTGTTGGGTTCGCCTTGATGAGGGAGTGGATCA
>DAOWHG010000010.1 GCA_030641535.1 Mycoplasmatota bacterium
CAAACTCTCTTACTACGTAGATTAAAAAAGAAATATCCGTATTGTAATCGTTTCAGATGAAGGATTTCAAAGCCGTAGATAATAATTGCTTTGGCGGCTTCAACAATAATCCCTTGTCCCCAATAATCAGGATTTAAAACAAACCCAATTTCAGCTTTATATTGATTATAAGAATGAATTTCAATTGTTCCAATCATCTTTTTAGAACTGAAATATTCAATTGCGTAAATTCCTGGTTGTCCAAAATCTCTTTTCTTTATTGAATAAGTAATAAAAGCTTCTGTTTCTTTTTTAGAAACATGAGGTTTCCATCCAGCATTTGGCCCTACTAATGGGCTTTTTGCATATTCAAAAACATCATCAATATCATCTAATGAAATTGGTCTTAATATTAATCTAGGTGTAACTAATTTAGGTAATAATATTCTCATTAAATATCACCTCTTAACAGTTATTAATTGGTCAATTTATTTACTTTTAAGCATTATAGTAACTGGACCATCATTAATTAAAGAAATATCCATATACTCACCAAATGAGCCGTTATAAGTGTTTATATTATACTCGTTATTTAAAATCTTTGACAATTCTAAATAAAGTTTTTCAGCCATAATGGGATCCATTGCTTCTGTGAAAGATGGGCGATTACCTTTAGTAGTATTTGCATATAATGTGAACTGTGAAATGGATAATATTTCATAATTCATATCTAAAATACTTTTGTTTAATTTACCTGATTCATCTTCAAAGATTCTTAGCTTCGCAACTTTCTTTGCAAGGTAAGTTACTTCTTCTAATGTATCAGAATGAGTTAATCCAACAAACAGTAAGTACCCGTTTTTGATTTCTGAAATAATAGAACCATTAACTGTACAAGATGCTTCTTTTACTCTTTGAACTATTATTTTCATTATTTCATCATTCTCTCAATTGAGTAAATATCACTAATATTTTGTAAATTTACAATG
The DNA here is from genome assembly GCA_030641535.1 of Mycoplasmatota bacterium. Lineage (GTDB taxonomy): Bacteria > Bacillota_I > Bacilli_A > Izemoplasmatales > Izemoplasmataceae > JAFGXW01. Next base: position 969 of record DAOWHG010000010.1, read on the forward strand.
ATATTTACTAATTCCTTTTTATTTTTTATACTAATTTTTAGTTTTATTACACCTTCAAGTCTTCGATTAGTAGATGCGGCAACTTGTTGCACTTTACCTTTTGAAGAAGTAATTGTGTTAATGATTTCTGCGAGGACATTATCTCTATTCGCAACAGTTAATTTAATATTAACTTCGTATGATCTTGATGTATCAGTTCCCCAAGAAACATCAATATAACGATTAGGATCTAACCCTTTTAGATTATTACATTTAGCCCTATGTACAGCTATTCCAACACCTTTTGAAACAGATCCCAGTATTTTATCGCCAGGAATTGGTGTGCAACAATTTGATAATCTAATTGAAGGGTTTTTTAAGCCTTCAACAACAATATTTGAAACACTTTTAATTACCTGACTTGGAGATTCATTAATTCTTTGAATCAAATCTTCATCAGTGTATTTTACCTTAGTTTCTAAGCTATTTACAGCACTAACAGGAGAAATAGCATTTTTTCCAATTTCATAATATAAATCTTCTACTGAATTTGCACTTTTATGAGAAAACAACTTACTAATTTTTTTATCAGTTAGTTTAATCGCTAGATTTCTTGATTGTAGTTCTCTTTGGAAATCTTCTTTTCCAATTTCAACCAATACACTTCTTCTTCGTTTATTAAGATAGTTCTTAATTTTAGATTTAGCGTTAGATGTTTTGACAATCTTAAGCCAGTTGTCGTCTGGTCCAAAGGAATTAACACTGGTTTTCATATTAATAATATCACCTGTGTTAAGTTCATATTCTAAAGGAACTATTTTACCGTTTACGATGGCTCCAACAGTTTTAATACCTACTTGAGTATGAATTCTAAAAGCAAAATCTAACGGTGTCGATCCTTTAGGTAAGTCAATAATATCTCCATTTGGAGTAAAAACATAAACGTTAGATTGTAAAATATCGTTTCTAAGAAGATTTAAAACTTCATTTTCATCATCAGTTTCTTTTGTGAAACTAATTAGATCACCATACCATTTTAATTTCTTAGAAACAGCATCTGTCATTGTGCCTTTTTTATCTACTTCTTTATAAGCCCAATGTGCAGCTACCCCATATTCAGCAATTTCATCCATTTCTTTAGTACGAATTTGGATTTCATATACTTTTCCATTCGCAATAACTGATGTATGAAGAGATTGATATAAGTTAGGTTTAGGCATTGCAATATAGTCTTTAAATCGATTTGGAATTGGAGTCCACTTAGTATGAATTATCCCTATAGTACGGTAACAACTCTCAATATCGTCAACAATTACTCTTATTGCAAGCAAGTCAAAGATTTCTTCAAATTCTTTTTTTCTGTCACACATTTTTTTATGAACAGAATATATATTCTTTATTCTTCCTTTTATATCACAATTAACATCATATTCAGATAATAGGTACTGAAGATTGGTTTGCATTAAACCTAAATCACTTTCACGATTCTTCTTAGTATCTGCGATTAGTTTAGAAATTGTTTTATATCTATTAGGCTCAATAAACTTAAATGAAGTATCTTCAAGTTCTGCCTTCATTATGTTCATCCCTAAACGATGTGCTAAAGGTGCATAGATATCCATTGTTTCTTTAGCTATTCTTTGTTGTTTTTCATCAGATAAATGACTTAATGTTCTCATGTTATTTAATCTATCTGCAAGTTTA
>DAOWHG010000111.1 GCA_030641535.1 Mycoplasmatota bacterium
GAGAGATCCCATACCTACATATGTTTTAAATCTTCTACCCTGGTAAATTACTTCTTCTCCTGGAGCCTCTTTAGTCCCAGCAAGTAAAGAACCTAACATAACTGAATTTGCACCAGAAGCAATGGCTTTCGTAATATCTCCGCTATATTTAATTCCTCCATCAGCAATTAAACATGCATCAACTTCTTTTATGTATTCAAAGACATCATTAATCGCTGTTATTTGTGGTACACCAACTCCAGCAACTATTCTAGTTGTACAAATAGATCCTGGACCGATACCAACTTTAACAGCATTTGCTCCTGCTTCCACCAATTCCTTTGCTGCTTCTTTTGTAACAATATTACCAGCAACTATTTCAATATCCTTATACTTGGTTCTAATATCCTTAACAGCTTTTACAACCCCCATAGAATGTCCATGAGCACTATCAACTGTAATAACGTCGACTTCAGCTTTAACAAGAGCATCAATTCTTGCCATCATCTCAGGTCCAACTCCTACAGCTGCACCACAACGAAGACGTCCTTTTTCATCTTTACATGCATTAGGATAATTAATAACATTATCGATATCCTTAATCGTTATCAATCCTTTTAATTTATTATTAGAATCAACAATTGGTAATTTTTCAATTCTATTGTTCATTAAGATTTTTTTCGCTTCTTCTAGAGTAGTCCCAACATGTGATGTAACTAAATTATCCTTTGTCATTATTTCATGAATTGGAGTATCATCAATATGTCGATATTTCATATCTCTGTTTGTTACAATTCCAATCAACACATTATCTTCTGTAACTACAGGTAATCCTGATATCTTATATTTAGATAAAATATCTTCTGCATCTCTAACTGTGTTATCTTTATGTAAAGTAATTGGGTTTGTAATCATACCACTTTCACTTCTCTTAACATAATCAACTTGAGAGGCTTGATCTTTTATCGACATATTTTTGTGGATAAAACCAATTCCACCTTGCCTAGCTAATGAAATAGCTAGCTTTGCCTCAGTAACTGTATCCATCGCAGCTGAAACAATTGGAATATTAAGTTTAATATTCGGTGTTAAGTAGGTGTTTACTGAAACTTCACTAGGTAGTACCTCAGATTTTTGTGGTACTAATAATACATCATCAAATGTCAGACCTTCTTGAATTAATTTTCCATATAAGTTTTCCATATTTTCCTCCAAAAGTATAAAAAATGGGTTTCTTTACAACACGTAAAGAAACCCATTATTGATAAATGGAGTCACTTCACGTAGTCCTAAATTTACGGTTTAGGGTAGAAACTTGCTTACCATATCAAAGCGATTATACGTGTTTTCGATTTATTATAACAAATGAATTAATCTAAAACAACCTAATATCAATTCTTTTTATATATTTTCTACAAAATGAATTAATACAAGTAGATTTACTTATTCATCCAACAAATATCACTTGGATCTTTTTTCCAAAGCCTTAGTTTCAAAAGATCATCATCCTTAATATAATCATCTTCTAAAGCAACTTCGATTAATGTATCATAATTAGATATTGAGTGATACTCAGTATTATTTTCTTTGAACACTTTGAAACCTTTTTCTAAATTATATGTAAATATAGCTACTACTCCTAAAACATCAAATCCTGCTTCTCTTAAGATGTTTACTACTTTAACACAACTTCCTCCAGTACTAATCAAATCTTCAATAACTACAACCTTCTTGCCAGGAATAACTTTACCTTCGATTATATTATTTCTTCCGTGGCTCTTTTCGCCACTACGAACATAACCCATTGGTAAATCTAAGATATTAGCTACTAAGCTAGCGTGCGCTATGCCCGCTGTTGCTGTTCCCATAATATATTCACATTCAGGATAAACTTCTTTTACTTTGGAAGCCAGTTCATCTTCGATTATGTTTCTCGTTTCTGGATATGATAAGGTTAATCTATTATCACAATAGATTGGTGATTTAATTCCACTAGCCCAAGTAAAAGGATCACTTGGTCTTAGAAAAACAGCATTTATCTTCAGTAATTCTTTCGCAATAATTTTTTCCATATTAGATAAACTCCCTTACACATTTTTCATATGCATCACTTGGATTTAAAGCCTTAGTAACAGCACGTCCAACAACGATATATGTTGAACCTAATTCTTTAGCTAATGCTGGTGTAGTAACACGTACTTGATCATCATTACTATTATCGCTAAATCTAATACCCGGAGTAACACTAATCAATCCCAATTTATTCATTAAAGGTGCTTCAAGCGGACTACATACAACACCTACAAGTCCTGCACTTTTTGTATTTTTTGCATAATGATTAATCGTATCTTCCATATTTTCATTTATTAATAATTCTTCTTTTAAAGCTTCGTTTGTTGTTGATGTTAGTTGCGTTACTGCAATTAACAAAGTATCCTTATTAGTCATTCTTAATCCACTTAAAGCCTCCTTCATCATTCTTATACCACCAGAGGCATGCAGATTAACAATATCAACATTTAATAATCCAATAACTTTCATAGCTTTATTGACAGTTGTTGGAATATCATGTAGTTTTAAATCTAAAAATATTTTATAACCTTGTTTTTTTAATTCTTTGATTAGTGAAGATCCTTCACTATAAAATAGTTCCATTCCTATTTTTAAGTACGGTCTATGTTTATCTATTTTCTTAAGAAAGTCATATAGTTCTTCTTTGTCTTTAAAATCGCAAGCAATTATTACATCTCTCATAAATGTGCTCTCCCCACTATTTCTTTTAAATCATTAATGTTTAGTTCTTTCATTACCCTTGGTAAATCTTCGATTATTTTTTTACATGCATATGGATCAATTAAGTTAGCAGTTCCAACTTGAACAGCACTGGCTCCAGCATACATCATTTCAATAACATCATAAGCGTTCATAATCCCTCCCATACCAATTATCGGGATATTTACAACACTGTATACCTCGTGTACCATTTTCAAAGCCACAGGCTTAATAGCTGGACCACTAAATCCACCATAAGTATTGGCTAAAACAGGTTTACCTGTTTTTAAATCTATTCTCATTCCAACTAAAGTATTAATCATACTAATAGCATCAGCCCCAGCTTCTTCAACAGCTAAAGCAATTTCTTTAATATTAGTAACGTTAGGACTAAGTTTTACATAAAGTGGTAAATCAGTTACCTCTCTTATAAGTCTTGTTAGTTTAGCGGCAGATTCTTTATTTGTTCCAAATAGTAGTCCCCCTTCTTTTACGTTAGGACAACTAATATTTAGTTCTATCGCTCCAACGATATCTGACTTAGATATCCTTTTTACAGCTTCAATATAATCCTCTTCATAACTACCACCAATATTAGCTATTACTTTTTTATTGAATACCTTTTTTAGTTTTACAAGTTCATTACTAATTACTGCATCAACACCAGGATTCTGTAGGCCAATAGCGTTTAACATTCCTGAAGTGCTTTCAGCTATCCTTGGAGTTTTGTTTCCAAATCTCTCTTCTAATGTTGTTCCTTTAAAACTCAAGGTTCCTAAAATATTTATGTCGTAAAACTCGCTAAACTCATATCCAAATCCAAATGTTCCTGAAGCAGGAATAATTGGATTATCAAGTTTCATCCCAGGTAATTCTACGTTTAATTTCATATAACAACCTCAAATGATTCTAAGACTGGACCCTCTTTACAAATACGTTTGTAGGAATCATCAGTTGTTGGATGACTACATCCCATGCAGGCTCCAAAGCCACAACCCATTCTTTCTTCAAAACTTAGTTGTCCAGTATAATCTTCTTTTACTAATGCATGGAGCATCTTTCGTGGGCCACATGCATAGTAATAATCAAAGTAAAGGTTTTTTGATCTAATCACATTTAATACATTTCCTTTATATCCACAACTTCCATCCATAGTAGTTACATATACATTTGCTCCAAGAGCTCTAAACATTCCCTCAAAGAATACATCTACTTTTGAGTTATATCCTAAGACTACATCAAATTCAATATTTTCTTCATGCAATTTTTTAGCAACACTATATAATGGCGGAATTCCAACTCCTCCACCAATAATCATCTGCTTTTTTGCTTTCTTATTAATTGCAAATCCATTTCCTAAAGGCCCTAAAATATCTAAGTCATCAAACATTTTTTTTGTTGATAGTATCTTTGTTCCTTCCCCAAATACTTTATAAATAATTGTGATTGTTTTGGAATCGTAATCGCATATACTAATAGGTCTTCTTAAAAATGTTTTTTCATTATCAATTTTAATATTAATGAATTGTCCTGGTGCTTTTATTTTTGATGTATCCCCATATAAAATCATTTTATATGTTTTATATGCAATTTTCTCATTCGAAATTACGCTATAAATATTATTCATATATCTCACCATCCCTATATACTTGTATTCCATTTACAAATGTCATTACTGGCCATCCGTAGCATTCAATTCCGTCAAAAGGTGTGTTTTTTCCTTTTGAAAAAAATTTAGATTTATCAATCTTCTTTTTCAAATTAAGATCGATAACTGTAATATCACATATTCTTCCCTCAACTAGTTTTCCATATTCCAGATTCAATCTTCTTGCAGGATTTGAACTAAACCATTTAACTATGTCATCAAGTGATGCCATATTTGTTTTAACAAAATGGGTATAGATCAATGGAAAAGCAGTTTCAAGCCCGACAACACCAAATGGTGCTTCTTTAAATTCTTTTTGTTTTTCAATATAAGTATGTGGTGCGTGATCAGTAGCAATACAATCGATTGTTCCATCTAACAAGCCACTAATTAAAGCATATTTATCATCTAATCCTCTAACAGGAGGATTCATTTTAAAGTTAGTATTTGTCACATCATATTCGGTAAGCAGTAAGTGATGAGGAGTAACTTCACAACTAATATTAACCCCTCTTTTTTTTGCTTCTCTAACTATTCTTACACCTTCTTTTGTTGAGATATGACAAATATGATATCTTGCATTTGTTTCTTCAGCAATTAATGTGTCTCTCGCTATTTGGATGCTTTCCGATAAACTTGTTATTCCGAGAAGTCCTTCCTCTAGTGCTCTTTTACCTTGATGAATATATCCACCATATAATATTTCTTCATCTTCACAATGCGCAGCAATTAAAGTTTCATATTTATGAGCGTTTTTCATTGTCTCATACATTTGTCTTGTTGACTGAATTCCAAACCCGTCATTTGTAAATCCACAAACCTTGTCTTTTAGTTGTTCCATATTCACTAAATCACTACCATTTGTTATATTCTTACTAATCGCAGAATAAGGTAATACTTTAATAACTGCATTTTTCTTTATCAACTCTATTATTTGATTGATTGTTTCTAAATTATCTGGGACTGGATTAACATTTGGCATTGCACAAACAAGTGTATATCCACCTCTAGCAGCAGCTTTTGTCCCTGTTTTAATCGTTTCTTTATTTTCAAACCCTGGTTCTCTTAAGTGTACATGCATATCAATAAACCCTGGAGAAACAAAACGATTAGCTATATCTATCACTTTATAATCTTTGTTTTTTATATTATCTTTTATTGAAATTATTCTATCTTTTTCAATTAAGATATCCTTTTTAATAAGTTCATCTGAATGTAAAATTAGACAGTTTATTAGTAAGGTTTTCATTATCTTTTTATTACAACCTTGTCATCTTTACTTAAATCAGTAAGTGTAACTTTGATTGTTTCATCACTTGATGTTGGAATGTTTTTTCCAATATAGTTAGCTCTTATTGGCAATTCTCTATGACCTCTATCAATAAGTACTAATAACTCAATTCTTTTAGGTCTTCCTAAATCAATCATAGCGTCCATAGACGCTCTGATAGTTCTCCCTGTATATAAAACATCATCAATTAATATTACGACTTTATCTTTTACGACAAATGGTACTGTCTCTTTATTAACTTCCTTACTAATATTTGATTCAATATCATCACGATACATCGATATATCAATATATCCCGTTTGAAGAGTTATCCCCTCAATACTTTTAATGTTTTCTTTAATTAATTCAGCTAAGTTAATTCCTTTTGTTTTGATCCCAATTAAACAAACATCTCCAATATCACTGTTTTTTTCAACAATTTCATAAGATAATCTTCTAATTGTTCTTTTAAGTGTTTCGTTATCTATTATTAACTTTTCCATATTACACCTCAAACGCTCTTTTTAAAACAGCCATTCGTACAAATACACCGTTAGCCATTTGTTTAAAGATTCTAGATTTTTTACATTCAACTACTTCATCACTTAGTTCTGTGTTTCTATTAAAAGGAGCTGGATGCATAATAATTGCACTTGGTTTCATTTTTTTTACTCTCTCCATATTAAGTCCGTATTTAAGCAAGTAATCACTTTTACTCATTTGAATCTCATATCCATGTCTTTCGTATTGAACTCGTAGAAGCATAATAATATCCATTTCTTTAACAGCTTTTTCAACATCAATATATTCAGCTGATCCGTCATCAAATTCTTTGGGACCACTAATATACACTTCTATTCCAAGTCGTTTCATAACTTGAATATTAGTGTGGGCAACCCGTGAGTGTCTAATATCTCCTATTATAGTAATCTTAAGTCCTTTCAAATCACCAAACTCTTCTTTAATTGTCATTAAATCAAGTAAACTTTGAGTTGGGTGATTTCCTGTCCCATCTCCGCCATTCATAACTGGAACATTAATACCCTTTAAATCTTTGAAGTAATTGTTTTGGGGATGTCTAATCACAAATGCATCAAACCCTAAACTCTCAAATGTTTTGATTGTATCATACAAACTTTCACCTTTTTTTATGCTTGAAGCGGAAGCGTTAAAATTTGTATCAATCATTCCTAAATTGTGTTGTGCTGCGATAAAACTATAGTGCGTTCTTGTACTGTTTTCAAAGAATAGGTTCACCACTGTTTTACCTTGTAGTTCTCTGAATTCCTTCCCATTTTTAAATGAAATTGCTTCATCCAAAATGTTGTTGATGTCTACGGCCGATAATTCACTTAAAGCGAATAAATTTTTCATATTTTCCTCCTATATATACAAAAAAATTCTTCTCAGTCATAGACCAAAAAGAATATATAAGTTTTACAAAAATATATGTTTTCCTCAGAAAACACTGTGTACTCTTATAAGTCTCTCTGGACTAGTTTAAAAAGCTACTTTCATACTACATTATAAAGTTTGATAAATCAACCATAAAAAATAAATAAAAATATTACTTCAAAAAAACAGTATAACTTGGAAATGTCAAATTCAAATATGATAAGTTTTCTTACAAAATAAAAGCCCAAAAAGGGCTTTATTATAGTGTTTATATTATTAGTTGAGATTACTTATCTTTTTTCATAATGATATTATGGTGATATTTATCATACAATTCGATTTTTTCAGAAATAATATTTATCAAATCTTCAGCACTAGAAACATCATATATATGATCATCAAATTCATAGCGAATTCTACTATCTAATTTAGTTCCTGCAACCTTTTTACTCCATCCTTCAACATTACTGAAAGCGGCGATAGGTCTCATTAGCATCCAAGCACTAGCAATCTCTGATAAAGTACCTGCTCCACCACCAATAGCTACTACAAAATCTGCATTAGCAGCAATGCTAGCTCGATTAATATCAAGTCCTGTCGGGATAATAATATCAGCAAGTCCATTACTCTCGTTTTTATCAAACGAAGGTACAATAGCGATAATATCTCCTTCTTGATGGTTTGAAGAACTTCTTGCTCCAAGAGAAGCTGCCTTCATGATTCCACCCATTCCACCAGATTGTATACGATATCCATTATCTATTAGCGCTTTCCCAACAGAGAAAGCTATTTTTTCTTTCAAGCTATTTGTTTCAATACTATTGTCTCCAATTATAGCTATAATCTTTTTCATAATATCACGTCCTCATAGTATTTTACCATACCCACAGTTTAACTTCCATATTATTGATTTGTATATTTCAAGTTAACTCAATAAAAATGAGACAATAAAAAACCTCAATTGCAATTCTAGCAATTGAGGTTTAACTTAATCTAATAGATACAATGGGTTATAATCTCTTAAAATGTATTGTGGATCATAATATTGCATATCCGTTAATTCTGAATAATAGTTGTGTAA
>DAOWHG010000043.1 GCA_030641535.1 Mycoplasmatota bacterium
ATAACTCCGAGATAAAACAAGGTATCTATTAATGCAAACTCCGTTCCTCTAAATGATTCGCGAATTACGAAATACAAAAAAGTATTTATGATAAATGGGAATACTATCCTAATTCCTAAAAATATCTTTCTTAACATAGAATCCCTCCTTAATATTACTACTCTACATTTCTAATCCTCTATTTTTTTGCTTTTATTTTATTATATATAGCAACTGGTGAATACCATAAAGCCATTCCTGCCATTGAAAGCAAGATACAACCAATTAGGTATAAGGGATAACTTGGATTTGCGAATATCACAAATGGTGTATCCCCAGGTTCTAGTAAATACATAAAGTTTGTTCCGAATATTAAGTTCACTGGAACAATAAAGACGAGAACTATTGCTAGTAATAAAAGAAAACTTTTTTTAAATGATTTAAATGTTGGTACATAGTCATGAACAAACATCATATACATATACATAAAGAAGAATATCATATGTAAGAACAAGAAGTTATAGTATCTAAAATTATCTGGTCCATATAAGATATCAGGAAATACGACACTAAGTACTCCACCAATTGCCCAGAAATAACCAATTTCAAAGACTTTCCAGTTTTTTGTAAACATTATATAAATTCCTAAATACATACTAAAAGCACAAACTCCGATAGGTAAATTATGTTGAATTGTCCAATTACCATTTAAGATAATCCAAAGATGTAAAGATAGTTCAGAGATAATGCCTAGAGTTCCTAAGGTATATCTAATTCTTTTGTCATACCCCGATGCCTTTATCTTGTCTTTTAACAAATAGATAACAATTACACCTGTAACAACTAAAAATAGTGGTATCCAGTGATATATTCCCCAGGTAACAAATTCAATTCCTACGGTATCTCCAAAAAATCCAGTCATAATGATGCCTCCTTATTTGAGCATATGTGCTAATGCTTCCTTAAGTAATACATTAGTTTGTTTAGATCCATCTAATCCTTTTACAGCTTTAATGATTTCTTTTGTTTTATATCCTAAAGACTTAAGTGCCTCTTCAACTTCTTTTATATTAGTAGATGAACTACGAGCTTCTTCAGTTAAATCAATTTTTCCTTTAAGATCTAAGATGATTTGTTGACTTGCTTTTGGTCCAATCCCTGGGAACTTACTTAAGAATTTTGCATCCCCTCGTTCAATTGCTCCAACAACATCATCAACATTACCACTAGCTAAAATAGCAATCGCGCTTTTAGGTCCAATTCCTTTAACACTTAAAAGTTTAATGAATAAGCCTTTTTCATCATATGATTTAAATCCATATAAACGAATTGCATCCTCTCTAACATAATGATGAATAAATACTTTTATTATTTCATCCTTTTTAAAGTTATATGGATTTGGTGTTATTACTTCATACCCAATATTTCCAACATCGACTGTAATCTTATTAGGCTTTATTTCTGTTATTTTTCCATTTAAGTAACTATACATATTATCACGCTCCATATATTATTATATCATAATTTTATTAAGTTGATATTGATAAATAAGTTCGCATAGCGAACTATAATAAAAAGTAGACTAGTTTCCTAGTCTACAAATTCAAATTCATATTCAAATATTCGAACAGTGTCACCATTTTTAACACCTTTATCTCTTAACTCTTTATCAATTCCCAGACTTCTTAATATTCTTGCGAATCTTTTAATTGATTGATCTTTAGAAAAATCTGTCATTAAGAAAATCTTTTTAAGTCTTTCTCCAGTTAAATCGTATACTCCATCATCACCAAGTTTTATTTCAAAGAGAGTTTCTTCTCTAGTGAATGTATATTCAACGATGTCTTCGTAGTCACCTTCTTCATACAATTCAAAACTATCTGTTTTGTCTAATAAGTCAGCTGTTTTATAAACTAGTTCTTGAATGTTTAATTTAGTAGCTGCGCTGATTGGAATTATCGTGTAGTCTTCTTGTAGTTGTTCTTTAAATAGTTCAAGTTGAACTTCAGCATCAGGTAAATCCATCTTATTAGCGACAATGATTTGTGGTCTAGCTAGTAAATTATATTTATATGTTCTAAGTTCATTATTAATAACAGTATAATCTTCAAAAGGATCTCGTCCTTCACTACCTGACATATCAATAACATGCAAGATTACTTTTGTTCTTTCAATGTGTCTTAAGAACTGAAGACCTAAGCCTTGTCCAAGGCTAGCACCTTCAATAAGTCCTGGTAAATCAGCCATTACAAAACTTCGTCCCTCTTCAACTCTTACAACTCCTAAATTAGGAACTAAAGTAGTGAAATGGTAAGCTGCAATTTTTGGTCTTGAGTTAGATACAATACTTATAATTGTTGACTTACCAACTGAAGGTAATCCTACAAGCCCCACATCCGCAAGCACTTTAAGTTCAATACGAACGCTTTTCATTATTCCTGGTTCGCCTTTTTCAGCGATTTCAGGAGCAGTATTACGTGAACTAGCAAATTTTACATTACCGCGTCCACCGCGTCCACCTAAACAAACAATAACTTGTTGTTTATGGTTTGTTATATCTCCATATACTTTACTTGTTTTATCATCATAAATAGTTGTACCGATAGGTACTTTTATGATTTTATCTTTACCATTTGCGCCATCCATTTTTTTAGGTTTCCCGTTTTCTCCTGGAGGAGCACTAATTATTTTATTATACCGTAAATCAACTAAGGTAGAAAGACCCTCTTGGCCCTCAAAAATGATACTCCCACCTTTTCCACCATCGCCTCCAGCAGGTCCTCCCATAGGAACATACTTTTCACGACGGAAAGCGACAATACCGTCTCCACCTTTTCCTGATTCAACTTTTATTTTTACTAAATCTACAAACATATTTTTACCTCCTATAAGGCATTTAACCAATCATGAATTTCTAATCTTGATTTAAAAATTAATACTTGTTTTTTACCTCTATATTTATTTATTATTGCTTTTAAAAACTTTGCTCTTTTATCATAAAAAGCAACATATTGAAGAAATACTTGATCAATTCCTTCAATGCATCCCTCTGCCATATCTGAACGAGAACGATGTTTAAACTTAGCTGCTCTTTCATGAATTCCTTTTAAAGCTACTTGAGTACCAAAATCTAGAAAGATAATAGTATCTGCCAAATCTAATCGATACTGGAAATGTTTATTATTTGTATAATTACCATCAATTACCCATTCCCTATTTTTCTTAAAAAAGTTTCTCATATAAATATCAAAATCTATCTTATTTATATTATCCCAATTCTTTTTCCAATATATTGAATCTAAGTGTAGTATCTGAAGTCCTAACTTTTCTCCAAGTATCCTTCCAACAGTTGTTTTACCTGTACCACTGGGCCCAAGTACAATCACTCTATTCATCATATAGTAATTACTTCAGTTTCTGGGTCTTTCATCCTATCACTTAAGAATACTCCCGTGTACATTACTTTTACACCTAAACTTTCAAGTAAAGTAGTAGCCCCTACATTATCAGCACACATTTTGCATGCAAAGACACTCACTTCATTCTTCACTAAATTCTTAACTCGTTGTTGAGTGACAGTATCGTTTAATATGATTTCTTGTGATGCTCCCCATATCAGTAATTCCACACTATCAAACCATTCATGTTTTAAAGAGTTATAAACGTAAGGTATTACAAAATTATGAATATCAATTTCGTTATTTGTTTTCCAGACAACTAGTAGTTTTTTCATATTTATTCCTCCAAGACAAGTTCATAAGCTAAACGGTCAATTATTTCTAAATATTCAAGCTCAATAAATCCGTTTTTCTTCAAGAAATTGCGCATTTTATAGTTTTCTAAATGAGTATCTATTTTAATTGATTCATATTTTCCTTTAACACCAATTTTAATTGCTTCAGCCAATAAAATACTAGCAACACCTTTTTTTCTTACCTTAGGGTGAACTAACATTCTATGTATTACAATACTTTTTTCTTTAATCCATGAGCTAATTGTTTTATAAGGCGGATCATTTTCAGGAAGAATAGTTATAGTTCCTATTATAATATCGTTATCTCTATATATAATAAGAGCATTACTATCAATATCCTTTTTAAAGTCATCATAAGAGGGATAACCTTTTTCCCATTGAGGGATGTTCGATTCTTCCATATCCTTTATTACTAAATTAGCTAAATTATCAATCTCGTATAAATCCTTATAAGTAGCGAACATTAACATAATAATCACCTCATATATTGTCTATATACATTATAGCGTTTTTCAAAAAAAATGGCAAATCACAAAAGTGATTTGCCAACTAATTATACTGGGTATACTGAAGCTTGTTTTCTATCTTTTCCGCGTCTTTCGTATTTCACAATTCCATCAAGTTTACTATATAATGTATCGTCTCCGCCGATACCTACATTGTTTCCTGGATGTACTTTTGTTCCTCTTTGACGATAAATGATAGAACCAGCTGTACAGAATTGACCATCTGATAATTTAGCTCCAAGTCTCTTAGATTCTGAATCACGTCCGTTTTTCGTAGATCCAACACCTTTTTTAGAAGCCATACATTGTAAGACATTAATTTCTATTAACATTTAAGTCACCTCCGATATTTTTTATTCTAACCATTTATTTTTGTAACTGTTAGTTTTGTGTAAGATTGTCTGTGTCCTTGTTTACGACGATATTTCTTTTTAGGTTTGTATTTAAATATAACAATTTTTTTTTGTTTACCGTGTTTTTCAACTACTGCGTCTACTGTAACACCGTCAACATATGGATTCCCGATTTGTAAAGATTCTCCACCAACCATTAATACTTTGTCGAATGTGAAGTTTTCTCCTTCATTTACATCAAGTTTTTCAACGTAAATTACTTTTCCTTCAGAAACTCTAACTTGTTTTCCACCTGTTTCGATTACTGCGTACATAAAGCACCTCCTCATTATTTTAGTTAAGACTCGCCATTAAGGTGCAAATTTGCTTTTACCTTTTCTGTGCGGTATGCCGTTATTCAGCGTTAAAATAATACCAAACAATCATGAATTTGTCAATGATTTTTACGTGTTATTATTGAAAGCCATATTAATTATACTTAATTTATTAATAAATACAAGGAAAATGTTAGAATAACACTTATTTATTGCTTTTTTCATATATAAATATGTTATAATTACATTTGAGATTTTATTTTGTTTGAGAGAGGATGATTACGATGTGTTGTAGTAATAGAAATTATATAGTACCAATTATTGGTTTATTCATTATGATTATTGTTGCATTTATGGGGATTGATGTACAAAGTGCAGATTTACCTAGACTATATATGTTCTTTGCACTTGGTGCTGTAATGTTTATTGCAGGATATATAGGAGTTAGTATTAAAAGCTTAAAATAATCTTATTACAATAATTTGAAGGAGATGTAATTTATGGATATAGGAACTGTACCAATGAAAAAGCTTTATTTGACGCCTTTGGCTGTATTAGCAATTGGTGGACTAATATTTTACTATTTATTAATGCAAAACATTTCTTCACTTAATCATCTTGTAACTGAGATTATTCCAGGAGAGTCTATAACAATTGAAGCGAGAAAAGATGAAGAATTCTATATCTTGCTTGACACTATTTCAAGAGATTATTTAATGGTTACTCCACTAACAGATACTACTGAAGTTCGTTATCTCGATCGAGTTCAATCATATGATATAGAGTTTTCAATATATGAAGAAAATAATCCAACTAACACTGTTGTGGCAACAGATTTGTTAGGCACTACAAGAATAGTAATGTTTGAGCATGAAGTATTCATGAATGTTACATTTGAAAAAGCTGGAACATATGTAATTGAAACTTCAATTGAGCAAGATAATACTCACAATTTTACATTTGGAGTCGCAAAAGTAAGTCCTGTAGATTTTTTATTCCAAATTATCATTACTGGTTTAGTTTTGATTGTCTCACTTGTTATTCCTATCATCATTTTTGTAAAGATTCATTCTAAAAGAGCAAAAGCGTTATATGAAATAAAAAATTCACCATATTATTCTCAAGATTACTATTAAAACCTTCTTTGGAAGGTTTTTTTATATTATTCCTTTTTCTTTAAAGGAATAATACCTATCTTTTCCAATAATAATATGATCAAGTAACTCAATATCCATCATTTTTCCGTTTTTATGAAGAATTTTTGTTATATCTATATCTTGTGAAGATGGAGTAGGATCTCCAGAGGGATGGTTATGTGAAACAATGATAGTTGCAGCACTATTTAATACAGCATGTTTAAATAATTCCCTTGGATGAATTAGCGAACTATTAAGAGACCCAATAAATAAGGTCTCTTTTTTTAATAGTTCTCCTTTTGTATTTAAGTATAGAGCCAAAAAGTGTTCCTGTGTTTTCATCTCCAGTTCATCTTTTAAAAACAAATAGATTGATTCAGGTGAAAATAATTTAACTTGTGGAGTAAAACTTTCCTTTGATACTCTCTTCCCTAATTCAAATGCAGCAAGTAATTCAATTGCTTTAGATGTACCTATTCCTCTAATCTTCATCAGATCTTTTATAGATGCACTACTCAATTCTTTTAAGTTCCCATATTTATAAAGTATTCTCTTTGCAAGTTCAATCACGCTTTCTTGTTTAGACCCAGTTCTTAAAATAATTGCAATTAATTCATGAGTACTTATTGTTTGAGAGGGATATTTTAAAAATCTCTCTCTTGGTCTTTCTTCAAAAGGTATTTCTTTTATCATAAACATTTAAATTCCTCCTTCAATAAAAAAAATAGTGCAGAAGCACTATTTTATTTTTTTTCTAACTAGACTAATGAAATATAAACTACCTGTAATTAGTAATATTTCATTATCTTTTAAATCTCTTAAAGATTCTATTGCCTCATCCACACTTTTTTCTAAGTATTTCTTAGGGTGACTTGATACATTATAAAGATTCTCAGCTGTTTCACATCTTGGATAATCAAAATCAGTAAAATGTATTTCATCTACAAATGATTCTAATACTTTAATAACATCAAAATATTCTTTATCTGCCATTGATGTGAATAATACTTTAATATATTTATCTTTATAAAGAGTTTGCATTGAATCTCTTAACACAGTTACTCCACCAATATTATGAGCACCATCTAAGATAATACTTCCAAATGTTTCAAGTCTTCCAGGCCAGTTAGTTTTTAATAGTCCTAACCTTATATTACTTAAAGATACATTTGTTTTCTCTAAATTATTTAATTGTTTAATAATTTCAATAGCAAGTGAAGCATTTACTACTTGATGTGTTCCCATCATCTTTATTTTAAATTCTTCATCCATATAGTTAAAGCTAGTTAATTCTCCAAAATGAGGATTGGTTATATCACTTTCACTAACAATTGTTAATGGAGCTTTTTTATTCTTACAGTAGTCTTTAAACAATTCTAATAAGTCAGGATTTATTTCAGTAGTTACTAGCTTGATTCCTTCTTTAACTATTCCTAATTTACAAAGAGCAATCTCCTCAATAGTATCACCTAAAATATGCATATGATCGAAATTAATATTGGTAATTGCAGTGATAATAGGTTTAACAATATTAGTTGCATCAAGTTTTCCACCAAGTCCGACCTCGTAAATAATAAAATCACATTGTTTATCTTTAAAATACAATAATGATATTAGTGTTAGTAATTCAAAAAATGAAATAGCATCATTATATTTTTCTAATACTTCGAAATGTAAATTATAAACTTGATTTATGTAATATATAAGTTCTTCGCTAGTTATATCATCGTAATTGTAAGTTATTCGCTCATTAAAACTGACAATGTAGGGACTTGTGAAAGTCCCCACATTGTAGCCTTCAGATAATAAAATGTGTTTTAAGTATGAAACTGTTGAACCTTTTCCATTGGTTCCAGCAACATGTATTACATTTAATTCGTTTTCTGGATTACCTAACATATTACAGGCAAGTTCCATTCTTGACAAGTCATATTTATCGCCAAATCTTTTTATTGATTCAATCCAGTTTATTGCATCATCTAATTTAGTAAACATTATTTATCTAACTCTTTAATTCGAGCTTGGATAGTCTTGAATTGTTCTTTGTAGTTTGCAAGTTTTGCTTTTTCAAGTTCGACCTTGCTCACAGGTGCTTTACTCACAAATCTTTCATTAGAAAGCATATTTTCACCACGTGATATTTCGGATTTTAATTTAATCAACTCATTTTCAAGTCTTTTTATTTCCTCTTTAATATCAATTAAACTTCCAAGTGGTAAATACATTTCTAATTCAGGTAAGATGATTGTTATTGCTTCTGTGTTTAGTTCGATGTGCGAACTAATATTGATTGTTTCTGGATTGATAAACTTATTAAGTATTTCTGTGTTTTGTTCTAATAATTCTTTTGTTTCATCATTCTTAGTTTTTATTAAGACATCAATTTTTTTACTCGGAGCCACATTGTATTCAGCTCTAATATTTCTTATACTTTTTATCATTTCCTGAATCACTTCAAAATCTTTAATTGCCTTCTCATTACTAAATTCTTCAATTTCAATTGGCCACGAAGATATCATAATTGATTCTTCAATATGCGGAATCTTTTGATAGATTTCTTCAGTCACGAAAGGCATAAATGGATGAAGTAATTTCATTATATTAAGTAAGGTATAAGATAAAATTGATTTAGTCCTTTTGATGCTTTTTTCATCATCACTGTTTAAAGAAAGTTTACTTATTTCAACATACCAAGAAGCAAAGTCTTCCCAGCTAAAATTATAAATACTTCGTGCTGCCTCACCAAATTCAAATTTCTCGTAATTGTAATCCATTTCATTAATTGCTTTATTCAATTTAGCTAAGATCCACTTATCTGGTAAAGATAATTCTTCAGTATCGATTTCAATATCATCAATATTGAAATCTCCAAGATTCATCAAAGTAAATCTAGAAATATTCCATAACTTATTAATAAAATTCCAACTACTTTCCACTTTTTCAATTTCAAAACGGAGATCTTGTCCGGGTGCACTATTTGTAGTTAGAAAATATCGTAAGGTATCAATTCCATACTGTTTCTTAATGTCTAATGGATCGACACCATTACCAAGTGACTTAGACATTTTACGTCCATCGTGGTCTCTAATTAACCCATGAATTAAACACTGTTTAAATGGTGACTCCCCAGTAAATTCTAGTCCTTGAAAGATCATTCTAGCGACCCAGAAGAATATAATATCGTATCCTGTGACCATGACATCCGTTGGGTAGTATTTGGCATAGTCGCTCGTTTTTTCTGGCCACCCTAAAGTGCTAAAGGGCCAAAGTGCGCTACTAAACCAAGTATCTAAAACATCTTCGTCTTGTCTCCAGCCTATACCTTCAGGAGCACTTTCTCCAATGTAAATTTCATCACCTTTATACCAGGCAGGTATTCTATGACCCCACCATAGTTGTCTTGAGATACACCAATCATATGTACCGTCCATCCATCTCAAAAATGTTTTTTCAAAACGAGCTGGGACGAATTCTGTTGTACTATTTTCGCGAGCTTGTTTGCTCAAAGGTTCCATTTTTACGAACCATTGTTTTGA
>DAOWHG010000117.1 GCA_030641535.1 Mycoplasmatota bacterium
AATAGATTAGCAACAACATTCGAATTAGAAAGTTTAATAATATCTTCTTCACTAACTGCCATTAAATGGTCTGCGCTACTAGCTTCTAACTCTACAGCTAAATTTGCTCCACCTAAAGATACAATTTCGTCTGCGTGTATTTTAGGAATGAGTCCTACGAGTTTTCCTTGTTCTAAAATATATTTAGACTCTTCAATACTAAAAACACTATCTTCACAAAAGACATCAATGAATGTTGCTAATTCTCTTTCTTTAATTATCTTCATGTTTTTTACTAATGACTCAATGTATTTTTCCTTATATTCAAAATATTCTTTTGGAACAGTATGTGCTCCCATATAAGTGCTTACAACACCAATTGGATGAAAATCATTTAATTTATTAGCAACTTCTAATTGTTTTAATTCTGTTTCTAAGTTAAGTCCATATCCGCTTTTAGCTTCTATTGTAGTTACTCCATATTGCAACATTAAATCCAAAGACTTAAATGCTTTTTCATATAGACAATCATAAGAACAATTTCTTGTAGAATTCACTGTACTATGAATTCCTCCGCCTTCTTTTAAAATATCTAAGTAAGGAACTCCTGAACGTAATTTACTAAACTCATTTTCTCTAGATCCACCATGAACTAAATGAGTATGTGAATCAATCAATCCTGGAATAACTAATTTACTATGTGCATTATGCATTACTGTATTATCGTTTATATATTTTTTATATTTTCCTTCTCCAACGTAAATAATCAATCCATCTTTAACAGCAATGAATGCATTTGTAAAAGAAGAGATATTATTCATATCTTTTCCTCTGACAGGCGCTAATTGATTAGGAGTAAGTAATGTTCCAATATTATAAATTATTAAGTCTGCATACATAGTAACACTCCTTATTTAATATTTGCTTCAATGATTTTAAATTTATCAAAATCTCTAAATTTCAAATACTTAACTGCATACTTTGTTAAATCATCAAGCGACATTGTTTTATCAAATTCTAAGTTGTTAGCTTTGAAATAATATCTTAATGATCTTACTAATGAATCTCTTGGAAGAAGTCCTACTAATTCACAAGAAGTAACTTCAACATGATATCTTAAAGCCTCCATTTTTACTGTCTCAAAAATACGGTAAATTGGGTTCTTTTTATAATCTAATATATTCATTGTAACTTGAACATGCCCTCTATTGTCTAAGTAGACTGGACCTGCTTGAACATGTCTAAATCCTCCACTTGAAAAACGGATTGCTTTAGCAATGTTATTTGCCACCTTCGTATCCTTAGTATCTAAATCAATATTGTAAGCAATTAATGGTATTCTACCACCAATTCCTACAACTCCAAAGGTTGGATGAATTTCAGGTTTTCCAAAATCTGGATACCATCTTTCTAGCTTAATCTTTTCTTTCATTCCCTCAAATTCACCTTTACGAATATTAGGTAATTTGACACGGTCTTTCTTTTGAGCAGCCTCAGCATATAAGAAAACAGGTATATCATATTTATCATTTATTTTCTTACCTATTATTTGAGCATACTCTACACACTCTTCCATTGTAACACCTTCGATAGGAATAAATGGAATAACATCTACAGCTCCCATTCTTTGGTGCTCTCCTGATTGAAAATTCATATCAATTTGTTCTAATACTATTCCGGTAAACTCTACAACCGCGTCAATGATTTTCAATGGGTCTCCGAGTAAAGTTACTACTGTTCTATTGTAATCACCATCTGGTTCATAACTTACTAAATTGAATCCTTCTTTATCTTTTAAAACACTTACTATCTTCTCTACCTTATCTAAATCTCTTCCCTCACTAAAGTTAGGGACACACTGTACAATTTTGGGCATATTAATTTCCACCTTTTTTATATTTATCTTTCACTAATTTATTAACTAATGATTCATCAGCTAAGTAAGGAATTGTAACATGAGAATTATTATCTAGAGTATTGTATTCGACACTTGTACTTATAGCATTTTCATTACGTGCCCATGCTCTTCTAGATACTCCTCCCATAACATCAAACAACATTGCAGTCTCTAATATCTCATCAACAGCTTTTGTTCCATCAAGTACTAGACCGTATCCACCGTTAATTGCTTTGCTTATTCCTACTCCTCCACCATTATGAAGAGATACTAAACTCATTCCACGTGAGGCATTTCCAATAGCAATATGTGTTGCCATATCTGCCATAATATTTGAACCATCTTTTATATTTGCTGTTTCTCTAAATGGAGAATCGGTTCCTCCGGTATCATGATGGTCTCTACCTAACATTATCGGACCTACAACACCCTCTCTTACCATTTCGTTAAACTTAAGAGCAATCTTTAATCTACCATATGCATCTTGATATAATATACGTGCTTTAGTTCCAACAACTAATTTATTCTTTTCTGCATCCTTTATCCAATTATAATTATCTAAATCTTGGAATCTTCGATCTTTATCAATTGAATCCATCGCAGCTAAATCTGTTTTTCTTAAGTCTTCATTTTTACCACTTAAACAAATCCATCTAAACGGACCATATCCATAATCAAACAATAATGGTCCCATAATATCTTCAACATAACTTGGCCAGATAAATCCATCTAAATCGTTTTTACCATTTAAACATATCTCAGACATACCTGCATCGTATATTGCTTTCATAAAACTATTACCATAATCAAAGAAATATGTTCCTTTTTTTGTTATTTCTTTAATAACTTTATAATGTCTAATCAATCCAACATCAACCAATTTCTTAAACCTATCTTTATTAGTTTTTAGTAATTCTGTTCTTTCAGAAAAACTAATTCCAACTGGACAATATCCACCATCATATACTGCATGGCAACTTGTTTGATCACTTAGTAAATCAATATAGATGTTATTTTCTACTGAATATTCCAATATATCAACTATATTCCCATTATACGCAATAGCAAGTGGCTCTAGTTTATCCATATATTCGCGTGCTTTATCAAAAGCTTCTTTCGGAGTATTTGCGATATAACTTACCCATCCTTGATTGTACCTTGTTTCTATTCTTGAATAATCAACTTCAGCGATTATTCCAACTCCACCACTTATTTCAACAGCCTTACCCTGAGCACCACTCATTCCCCCAAGTCCTGAGGTTACAAATAGTTTACCTGCTAGATTTTCATTTTCAGGGATACCTAGTTTACTTCTACCAGCATTTAACAGTGTAGAATATGTCCCATGCACAATTCCTTGAGGACCGATATACATCCATCCTCCAGCTGTCATTTGTCCATAATTAGCAACACCTAATTGAGCTGCTCGATTATAGTTATCTAAATCATCAAATGCACCTATCATTAATCCATTAGTTATTACAACTCTTGGAGAATTCTTAGGAGAAGCAAATAGTCCCATAGGGTGTCCTGACATCATAACTAATGTTTGATGATCATTCATCTCTTCAAGATACTTTTTAACAAGATGATACTGCATCCAGTTTTGAACAACTCTTCCAGTTTCACCATATGTAACTAGTTCGTAAGGATATAATGCTATATCTAAATCCAAGTTATTTTCAATCATAACTTGAAATGCTTTCCCTTCAATTATATTACCTTTATATTCATCAATAGGTTTCCCGTATAAAGGTTTCACAGGTCTAAATCGATATCCATAAATTCTTCCTTTAGAAAGAAGCTCTTCAAGAAACTCAGGAGCAACAACAGAGTGCCACTCTTTTGGAACATAACGAAGAGCGTTTTTTAAAGCTGTTTTTGTTTCATCTTCTGTTAATGTGAATTCTCTTTTAGGAGCTCTTCTTATACCTTCTTTAAATTCAGGATAAGCTGGAAGCTCTTTAAAAATATCTTTTAATGTAAATAAAACACTTTTATCCATTTAGTTTTCCTCCTTGAAAATATAGTTGAATAATTCATCACTTTCTATTAATTTATTCACGGCGTGAATATGGTGATACATGATTTCATCATTCTTAATAAAAGGAATATATTCTCTAACTTTATTATAAGCTTTTTTAGTCATTTTACCAAGTGAAGGCTTCCCTCTTAAATCAATTGCTTGACAAGCAGTAAATATTTCCATAGCAATTACTTGTGTTGAATTTTTCAAGATTTCTCCTGCTTTCCTAGAAGCAATTGTTCCCATTGATACATGGTCTTCTTGGTTTGCGCTTGATGGGATACTATCAACACTTGCAGGATGAGCTAATACTTTGTTCTCACTAACCAAAGAAGCTGCGCTATATTGAACAATCATAAACCCAGAATTCATACCACTTCCATTAACTAAAAATGCAGGTAACCCATTTGATAATGAAGGGTTAACCATTCTCTCCAATCTTCTTTCAGATATGCTTGCCATTTCACTTATTGCAATACCTAAATAATCAAAAGGCATAGCAAGTGGTTGTCCATGAAAGTTTCCAGCACTAATAGCAATTTTATCATCTGCGAAAATTATTGGATTATCAGTTACAGCGTTCATTTCAATTTCTATTTTTTCTTTAACAAATTCTAAAGCATCAAGTGTCGCTCCATGAACTTGAGGTGCGCATCTGATAGAATATGCATCTTGGGTTCTAAGCTCTCCTTGTTTAGTTATATTTTTACTTCCTTCAAGATATTCTCTAACTTCAGAAGCTGCCTTAATTTGTCCGGCATGTCCTCTTATTTTGTGAACTCTTTCATCAAAAGCATTAATAATTCCGTTTAACGATTCCATCGTTAAAGACAAAGCTATATTAGATAACTTAGATAATTTCAAAGCATCATATACAACAAAAGATCCAACACTTGTCATTGCTTGAGTTCCGTTAATCAAACTAAGTCCTTCTTTTGCTTTTAATCCATCTATTGGTAAAATACCAACTTTATTAAATGCATCCATAGTATTCATTCTTTTACCTTTGTAAAAAACTTCTCCAAGTCCAATAATTGGTAAACTCATATGTGAGAGTGGTGCTAAATCACCACTAGCTCCCAGACTTCCTTTTTCAAATACAACTGGACATATTTCCTTATTTAGCATTTCAACTAATTTATTTAAAGTAACTAATCTTACTCCACTATATCCTCTAATCAATGCATTGATTCTAAGAACCATCATTCCTCTTACTATTTCACAAGAAAAAGGTTCGCCTACTCCACAAGCATGGCTCATTAAAAGATTTTTTTGAAGACCACTAACATCTTCCTTTTTGATAGGTACATCAGATAGTTTTCCAAATCCAGTATTAATACCATAAACGATTCTTTCGCTCTCTACAACCTCTTCAACAAACCCTCTAGCCTTTAATACAAATCCTATACTTTCTTCACTAATAGACACTTCTTCTTTAAACCTAGCTACTCTAATAAACTTCTCTAAATCTAAACTATTACCATCTAATATTATCATAATAACATCTCCAAACTTTTAGTTACTTTTATTATACCTTAGTCAAGGAGATATATAAAGATATATTTAACTTTAAATGGCTTAGTTTAGCGCTTTAAAACATTACAGCGCTAAAGTGCTCATATAAAAAGAAGACTCAATTTATCTAAGTCTTCTATAATAATTCAAGATATTTGCTATATATTTTATCTAATTTTTCATCCATCTTAATAATATTGAAAGTATCCTTATCAACACTTATAACGGTTGTATAAGCCGTCGCTTTTAGTTCTCCTTCAGAATTATGGATTTCATGGTAGTAAGTTATCTTTATCTTTGTTAGTTTATGAACTCTTGTAGTTATATTGATTTTCTCTTTAAATCTAATAGCTTTTATGTATGTGCAACTAACGTCTCTTACTGGGAAGATAACTCCATCTTCCTCCACTTTATAATAATCAAATCCTAAATCTTTTAGGAACTTAGTTCTTGCCTGCTCAAAGAAAGAAAAATAATTCGCATGATAAATCACTCCCATTTGATCAGTATCAGAATATCTCAACTGGATATCTATTTTTCCAACCTTCTTATTTTCCAACATATCTATCAACTCCTAATTGTCTTTATAAAAATAAGGACTATATCTAGTCCTTATATAGTATTAATAATAGAAATCAGCAATATATATTTTTTTAGGTTTTTCCATATCTACAAGTAATTGAACCTCTTTTAATTTTCTTAATTTAGCTCTTAAAACAGGGCCAGCTAATATTGGAATTCTTTTACCTAAACTTCTTGCCTTAACTTCGTAGTTAACAACAATATAAATGTTTCCATTGTTTTGATCAATACGATGAACCGTTCCATTGATTCTAGAATCTTTTAATCTTAAAATATTGTTTCTAGTTAAGTATACTCTCAGTATTAGCAATGTATAAACAACTAAAACTATTGGAATAATTATCCCCCATACATTTACACCAGAAAAAGCAATAGCGATTAATAGTAGAGTAACTACTACTGTAATAATAAATAGTAATGTTGATAAATAATCATACTTTATAACTTTCATAATACTAGGCTTCATTGTACCACTCCTTATACTTTATTATACTGCAAAAATTAGATAATTGCTTGCGAAATAAATTTTGATATTTCTCGTATATCTGATCTTCCTCTGAATTCAAATGTTAACATCCCCATACCACTAACGTAGATATTTAACTCAGCATCCATATCAAATACACCAGAAGATTCAATTGAGTATGCGTTAAACTTAGCATAAGGTATACTCGTATAATCTACTTTCTTTCCAGTTATTCCTTGAACATTGATTACGATAATTCTTTTAGTAGTAAATACTACTCCATCTCTTAATGCTTTATAAGAACCCAGGACATCTTCTCCAGATACAATTAAATCTTTTACTTTCTTCTTATAGCTTTCGTCTTCTTTCATCTTTATGTACTTCATATTTGCGAAATCAATCATATAAATATCCTCCTATTTTATTTTTAATATATTATATTTTCTGTCATCTAATACCCAATAATCAAATGCATATATCATATCTGAAAATTTCTCATATCCATAGTTAAGGGTATCAAAATCAGGTAAGATACTTACAACACGTTTTTTCACTTCACCTAAATTAATTTTTAAATCTCCTTCATTAGTTAATTCTTCAATAATGTTTCTTAAGATTCTAAGTAATTTAGTCTCTTTTCTTAGTTTAGATTTAGTAAATTTCTTTGTAGGTTCTAAGGCATCAACGTCTTTGTATTTAGTTGATAATGTATCGTAATAAATATATTCATCACAAGAATTAACAAATGCTTTATTAGATTTGTTTTTATCTCCAAATCCAATTACCATTTTATTTGATTCTTTTAATCTCAAAGATAGTTTAGTATAATCACTATCACTTGAGATAATACAATATGTATCAATATTTCTTTCAGTTAAAATATCCATCGCATCAATTACTAAAGATATATCAGTTGCGTTTTTATATTTCGAATTAGGAGATACTTGAACTTCAACAAAAGCAAGTTCTTTCATAATCTCTCTCCAGTTTTTAAGTAAAGGGCTCCCCCAATCACCATATATTCTTCTAATCACAGGGTTTCCGTAACTTGTTACTTTAGTCATAATATTTTCAATATGTCTGTGTTCAACGTTATCTGCGTCTATTAATATAGCTATTTTTTTAATTTCATCACTCATAGTTTTCTCCTTTAGTTGTTATTTACACTAATATAATTATAACCTATATTCTATTTTAAATGAATATTATTTGAATTCATTAAAAAGACATTGTTAAAAATCCTATAATTATTAAATGCTAGGATGTAATCATCAATCAGTAATTTCTCTTTAATCATATTGATAACCACTAGAAAATCTTTTAAACTAATATCTAATTTAATTTGATTATCTTCTGCATCTCTAAAAATAATTAAATTGTATACCCAATTAAAATCAACTTTAACAATTTCTTCCCATTTCATTACTACTGTTTTACCATTTAGATACTCTGCTTTGATAGTGTCGTTGCTAACAATAATTCTATTTTTTGTTATAGATACATAGATATAGCCATATAACAACAATATTACTAAAGCATTAATAATTACCATGTATATCCCTAAATCAATTGAGATACTTAAAAAGAATATGAAAATAAGCGGGGCAAAATATGCCGTCTTTTTTTCTTTCAAAATGTACTCCTCATCTATCTCTTTAACATCTGTTTCTAATTTTAAAGATAAACGGGCAACTAATACTAAATAGACAATAACAATTAATAAATCAATAAAGATGTTAGTTGCAAATATAAAATCCATACTTACAATAAACAATAAGATTGTAATGATAATCATGATGTATGTATTTCTCATATTATCACTTCTTTCATTTAATTTTTTAGTTCTTTTAATACCTTAGGAATGTATTTGATAATGTCAGTAGCTATAATCGATTCTTCTCCTAAATCGTCAGTTGCATATCGCCCTGACATTGAATGAATTAAGACAGCCAATTTACATGCTTCAATTATCTTCATTCCTTTTCCAATCATACTTCCGACAATTCCTGATAAAACGTCCCCACTACCTGCTGTTGCCATGCCAGGATTTCCATAACAACTAAAATACATTGAGTCCTTGTTAGCTATTATTGTACAAGGTCCTTTTAATATAACTGATAATTTAAAATTTTCAGTTAGTTCTTTTATGTTAGAAAAAGGATCTTTTTGAATGT
>DAOWHG010000088.1 GCA_030641535.1 Mycoplasmatota bacterium
ATAGTAAATACTTCTACGACTTTAACTGCAACTCTTACTCATGAAACTGTAGTTGCTACAAAAATATTTGAAGTAGTTATTTTAGGTGCTATGACTGCAGATCAAAACACAATACAAATAGCAATAGACAGTTTAATATTTGAAGAACATGTAATAACTGAAGATATTGATTTAGTGAGTTCTATTGGAGGAGTTTTAGTTACTTGGGAATCTGATAATGAATCATTCATAACATCAGAGGGAACAGTGACTAGACCTGCCGAGGATGAAGGGCAAGAAATAGTGACACTTGAAGCAATATTTACATATAACGATGTTGTAGTAGAGAAAGTATTTATATTCACAGTACTTGATTTATCTCAAACAGTAGTATACACAGGATATTATTCAGGAGCAGGAGATTTAATGGGTGATGATTTAAAATCATTCCTACATGATTTAATTGATGGTCATAGAGTAGTTTCATATGCTAGTTTATGGGACCGATTAGCAGAATCTGATGAAGATCCAAACAACTCAAATAATATAATCTTATTTTATACTGGTGTATCAATATCTAAAGAAGATCATGGTGGACTTATCGGAGATTGGAATAGAGAACATATCTGGGCTAGATCACACGGAGAATTAGATGATTTCATCTCTGATTCTGATATGCATCATATAAGACCAACAGATGTTTGGATGAATGGTGAAAGAGCAGCTCTCGACTTTGATAATGGTGGTTCAGAATTATACGATGGCAGTACTCCAACTGGGAATTATTACGATTCTGATTCTTGGGAACCACGTGATGAAGTTAAAGGAGACGTTGCAAGAATGTTATTTTACATGGCAGTTAGATATGAAGGAGAAAATCCATCTCTTGACCTAGAAATTAATGACTCTGTAAATAACATCAACACTCCATATATTGGGAAATTATCAGTGTTATTAGAGTGGCACGTTCAAGACCCTGTTGATGATTTTGAAATGAATAGAAACGAAGTCATCTATTATTATCAACAAAATAGAAATCCTTTCATTGACAATCCTGAATTCGTTGAATATATT
Source organism: Mycoplasmatota bacterium (assembly GCA_030641535.1). Taxonomy (GTDB): domain Bacteria; phylum Bacillota_I; class Bacilli_A; order Izemoplasmatales; family Izemoplasmataceae; genus JAFGXW01. The sequence goes on from DAOWHG010000088.1 coordinate 1,054, forward strand.
TGGGGAAATAATTAAAAAAAAGGCGCTACTTATTTAGCGCCTTTAATGTAGGTGTTTTCTTTTTTTTATTCTTCTTCTTTTACTTCTTTTGTAACTTCTTTTTCATAGACAACTACTTTATATAAATCATCTTCAATTTTAAAGATATCAACTTGTTGTCCATTTTCTCCTACTTTATTTACATATTCTACTAATTCTTTCTTACTTGCAAACAATTTTGTAATTGTTTTTAAATCTGACTCATAAAATTTATGTTTGTAAATTTTACGATGTGGTCTACCTGTTTCTCTAGTATTACATCCTTCATCTAAATGTGGTCCGTGACCGTCTCTTCTACCACCATGAAGATGATATCCTCGGCCTTTGTCTTGATGGAGAAATCCATCTCCATGAAAACGATACTCTTTTTTGTGTCCTCTTCTAGGTCTTTCATCTTCGCCTAGAAAATCATCAATATAAATCTCTTTTCTCAACTTCTCTCACTCTCTCTCACCTACACTTAAATTATAAAACTATTTACAGATTTGTCAATAATAAAGCCATCATTTAAGATGGCTTTATTTTGTTATTTTAAAAATTTATCCGATAGATACCCTACCAATAATATAATAGCAGTGATTAATAAGAATGTTGCAAACATATCTTTTTGAACTGCAGCATAAATTATATATAAAGAACCTGATAGTGATAAGATCGGTGCAATAAATCTCTGGAAAATACTTCCTTCTTTAAATGTACGCATAATCCAAATATAGATAGCTACATATATAGCGTATAACATAGCAATTGGAAGTTCTGAAGTATCCATAAATCCATTGAACCATCCTTCAAAATTACCAAACCAAACTATTGTCCATAAAAATGTAAGTACTCCTCCTGCTAAAACACTATATCCTGGTGCATTTGTTTTTTCACTAACTTCACTAAATAATTTAGCTTTTGGACCGCGTCCACGAATTCCTAAACTATACATTCCTCGTGAAGCTCCTAATGTCAATCCGTTTAAAGTACCTAAACATGAAACAATAACAAAAATCATTAATGCTGTTCCTGCAAAACTTCCAAATAATTGTTCAACAGCAATATTTACAGCATTATTACCCTCATCTACAAATACTTGATTTTCTATAATCCCAGATAATCCAACATAATATAGAATATATGCAGCAACTACTACTAACGTACCAATCACTAATGCTTTTGGCAAAGTTTTTTTCGCATCTTTCAATTCTGCGTTGATACTTGTAGCAACTATCCAACCCTCATACGCAAACGCAGTAGCAAGTACCGCTGTTGCAAGTCCTCCTCCAGAACTTACTACAGACGCAGATGTCTTAAAATTTTCAATTGTTACTCCGTTAATTAATCCTGCAAGTCCACCAACTACAGCAACAAGTCCAATTGGAATTAATTTAATTACAGTAGCACTAATTTGAAATTTCCCTGATAACACTGGAGAAAAATAGTTCAATGCAAATGCTCCAACAAAGTATCCAAATGCTATATACCATGTTGCATATCCATCTAAGCTAAATAATCCTGCTGTATAAAGCCCTGAAATCCATGCAAGAATCCCTGTCAGAGTAGGATAGTAAATAAATGTCATAAACCATCCAACATAGTAACCAGCATTTTCACCATATCCTTCTTCAATGTAATCAACAACACCGTTTACTTTGCTTACTTTTGAAGCAACCAAGCTAAGTGTGTAAGCACTAATAACCATAATTGCTCCCCCGATTACCCATGCTAATATCGCCAGACCTAAGTTTCCATCTGTGGCAACTAAAACGTCATCTGCCTTGAAAAACACACCACTCCCAATAACGATTCCAACAACCATTGCAATTGCTGTCCATAATCCATACTTTCGTTCTAGTTTTTCCATAATTTTTCTCCTTTTCGAAATATATTTTTATAAAGATAATACTATAAGGAGCTAAAGTATGCAACAAGTAAACCGCTTTATTTGGATGAAAATGTTTTCATTGTATTAAATTACTTTGTATACTAAGTAAAATAAAAGAAATAACACATAATTATGTTATTTCTTTATTCATTTCCGAACACTTCATTAATATCAGTTTTCAAAATATATGCTATCTTAAAAGCTAATAATAAACTTGGAGAATATCTGTTTTTCTCAATAGCACTAATAGTTTGTCTACTGCATTTAGTCTTTTTCGCTAAGTCCTCTTGGGTTAACTCTAGTTTCGTTCTTAAAAGCTTAATATTGTTGGTTAATACTACAGGTAATTTATTCATCTACTTTGTACAAATACACTGTTAGTAGATTTGTTATGAAGTACGCAAAGGCAAATGTTAAATAAGCAATTAACCAAAACCAAGAAACTTCAATCACTCCTCTATCTCTATTAATAACGAAAAGTGCAATTGCGAATATAAAAACAAACATACTAGTGAGCATAAGTCCGACCATTGAAGCTTGTTTTTGAATTAATTGGTCTCTTTCATCAAAAACTTTATCTTTCTTATTAGTTAAAAGAAGCATTATTACAAATCCTGTCATGGCAGCTAATATAACTGCAGCAGAAATTACCATGTGAATTCTATTAGTTTGAAATTCTAGTGGTCCTATGAGAGCAAAATGAATTATCAAGTAAAAAAATAGTATTCCAAATAGAATTAAAGTAACTAATGATCTTTTATAATTTACATTCATTGTATCACCTCACCTATAATGTAAAATATTTTTTACATTATGTCAAGTATTTTTTACATTTTTATTTATATTTTTGTTTTATTTTATTCGTTTTTTTGGTAGAATAGAAATACACTCCCAAAATTTAGAGGTGATAAACATGATTACAATCAAAGTGGGAAGTAAAGAATATACTTATGAAAAAGAGATTAGATTAAACGAATTACCAGAAGCTATGAATAAAGAGTTTTTCGTAGGAAGAGTTAATAATCGTATGCGAGAATTATCTTATAGATTTTATTACGATGCAGATGTTGAATTCCTATCATTGGACAACCCTGAGACTGTTCATATTTACGAACAAAGTTTAAGATATCTAATTGCTATGGCATTTAAGAACATTTATCCAGATTATAAAATTAAATTCAAATATAGCATCTCAAGATCTATTTTTTGTTATATCGTAAATGATGAAAACCCTAATATTGATGAAATATTGAAAAATATTAGAATAGAAATGGAAAGATTAATAGAATTAAATCTTCCATTTGAAAGAATTACAATGAGCACTCAAGAAGCAATAGAATTTTATATGGAAAATGATTATCAAGACCGTATTGATATTATTGAGTATCGTCCTGAAAATAAGGTTCACTTTTATTTGTGTGAAGGATATATGAATTATATGTATGGATATATGGTTCCTTCTACTGGTTATTTAAGCAAATATCTATTTAGACCATATGATATTGGATTCTTAATTCAATACCCAAGAGCGGAAACAAATAAAAAAATTCCTGTCTTTAAAGATGCAGTTCAATACGTAAAAACACTTAGAAAAGCATCTATCTGGGCTGACGTTGTTGAAGCAAGCACAATTGCGGATTTAAACAGACATGTTGAGAAAAATAGTATTGTTGAATTTGTTCATATGTGTGAAGCTCAACATAATGCAATGTTGACAGAACTTGGAGATAAGATAAAAGAAGATATCCAAAATATAAGATTAATTGCTATCGCAGGACCTAGTTCAAGTGGTAAGACAACATTTTCTAATAGATTAAGAATAGAGCTTATGACAAGAGGTCTGAAGCCAGTAACTATATCATTAGATAACTATTACTTAAATAGAGAAGCGATGATACCAGATAAAAATGGTGAAATTGATTTAGAACATATTAATACCTTAGATATTGAGCTATTCAACCAAAATATGCTTGATTTAATCGCAGGTAAAGAAGTGAAAATCCCGATTTTTGATTTTACTACAAAGAGTCGTAACGGATATACAAAACTAAAAGTTTCTGAAGATAACCCGATTATCATTGAAGGTATTCATGCACTTAATGATAAACTATCTGCGATGATACCAAAACGACAAGTATTTAAAATATATATAAGCCCACAGTTACAAATGAATCTAGATAATCATAACCCTATTAGTATTACTAATTTGAGATTGTTAAGAAGAATTGTACGAGACAAGAAGTTTAGAAATGCACCAGCAATTAGAACTCTTTCAATGTGGCATTCTGTAAGACGTGGAGAATTTAGATGGATTTATCCTAATCAGGAAAATGCTGATTATGTGTATAATTCCGGATTACAATATGAACTATGTGTAATGAAGAAATATGCATTACCTACTTTATTAGAAATACCTTATGATAGTGAATATTATGTTACTGCTAATAGACTCATTAAATTCTTAAAATATTTTGTAGACATTGATGATTCTTATGTGCCATGTAATTCATTGTTAAGAGAATTTATTGGAGGAAGTTGTTTCGTTGAATAAAAAAAAAGCGATTATTAATCGCTTTTTTGTTTGCTTTTTTTATCAGGATTTAATATTACGTTAAGTATTATACCTACTAATGCAGCTATACTCATTCCGGTTAAGTCTGCACCTCCAATAGATATAACAGCTCCACCAAGTCCTATTACTAACATGGCTCCTACAATAACAAGATTCTTCATATTAGAAAAATCAACTTGTTCTTTTACGAGAACTTTGACACCATTTCCTGCGATAAGTCCGTATAAAACTATTGTCATTCCTCCTTATACTCCAAGTGGAATACTTAATATAACTGCTTGAATATATCCTAAGAATCCCAACATAATTACAAATATTGCAGCTAGTCCTGTAATTAATGGAACTAAAACTGTTGCTCCAAACATAGCAAATACATGTTGGATGCTCATAAACATCCATGCTAAGAAACTTTTTGGCTTTTCATGCACATCTAAAAATAAATCTTCGCTCATGAAATCTCCCCTTCAAATATAAAAAGAGATGCGAGTAACTGTTTACCCGCAATTCTCTCCTCGTTTTTAGTATTTTACTTTATCGTTTTTGTCACTCCACTCTTTAAATGGGGCAAGACATTCATCATGATCAATATGAGCTTTTAATACTTGCTCTTTCGTAGCTTTTCCTTCAATGACATCGTAAATGTATTGATCATCAAATCCAATAGCAGCTGCATCATATCGTGTTGCTCCATAATAAAGACTTTTCATTTTCGCCCAATGAATAGCCGAAAAACACATTGGACAAGGTTCACATGAAGAATAAATTTCACAATCAGATAAGTCAAATCTTCCAAGTAATTTTGTAGCTGCTCTAATTGCTACAATTTCAGCATGTGCTGTTGGATCGTTAGACTCAACAACATGGTTATGTCCTACAGCAATAATTTCTCCATCTTTTACAACAACTGCACCGAATGGTCCACCATCGTCTGCTCGCATTCCCTTAAATGCTTCTTCAATTGCTACTTTCATAAACTTGTTCATTAAAACACCTCGCTTCTATATTTTTTAAAGCTTAAAAAATATTACTTATCACCGATAGTCATTGCCATTACAGCTTTGGCTGTATGAAGTCTGTTTTCTGCTTCTTGATAAACTATTGAATGAGGTCCATCAATAACACTATCTTCAACTTCGTTTCCTCTATCAGCTGGTAAAGCATGCATATAATAAACATTTGGACTTGCAAGAGAAATCATTTCTTCAGTACATTTCCAACCTTTATATGATTCTAGTAAATCATCAATTACATCATCACTTTGATTAGTTACCCAACTACCCCAGTTTTTAGGGATTACAACATCAGCATTTGTAAATGCTTCTTGCATATTATGAGTAATTTTAAAAGATCCACCATTTTCTAAAGCGTTCTTGCGAGCTTTTTCAATAGCCCAGTCTGGTAAATCATAACCTTCTGGATAAGCTAAAGTTACTTCCATACCATATCTTGGGAATAATAGTATTTGAGTAAGTGGTACAGAAATAGGTTTTTTATGACTACTTGCGTATGCCCAAATTATTGACACTTTCAAGTTTTTAGTAGTTTCAGTTTTTTCTTGGATAGTCATTAAGTCTGCAAGTCCTTGCATCGGATGATATAAATCATCTTGCAAACTAAGAATTGGTACAGTTGAATGCTCTGCCATTTTGTTTAGAAAGTCATTTCCAACTTCCCAGAAACAATTACGACATGCGATGGCATGTCCATAACTTGATAAAATAACTGCAGTATCTTTTGCACTTTCACCATGCGATATTTGCATAGTTGAAGTGTCTAAAAATGTTGCATGCCCACCAAGTTGAGCAAGTCCTGCTTCCATAGAATTTCTTGTTCTTGTTGATTGTTCAAAAAACATATTAAATGAAGTTTTATTGTTTAAATATGGAGTTGGAACATTCGTTAAGAATTTTTCTTTTAAATCGTGAGATACCTCTAATAATTTGTCGATTTGTTCATTACTCCAGTCTTCAAGAGTAATGAAGTGTTTTCCTTTATATAATGGTTTCATATATATTCCTCCTATTTCTTTTTATTTACGTACATTAGTGGGATAGCAGCATACATTGCAGCTGCTTTAACTAATTCACTCTTATATGTTAATTCATTTGGTGCATGTGCTTGGTCTTCATGACCTGGCCCAAATCCAACACAAGGGATTCCGTAACGACCCATTATTGAAACACCGTTTGTTGAGAAAGTCCATTTATCAACTAGTGGTTTTTCATCAAATAACCCTTCAAAAGCATCAACTGCTGATTGAGTTACATCATGATTTTCATCTAATACCCATGTTGGGAAATATGATTTTGTTGGGTACACAAGTCCTGTATAAGCAGGTCTAGCGTAATCATACATTTCCACTACTGCACCTGATGATTTTACTGATGGTAAGTTTCTAATTTCTTCTAAAGCCGTTTCAAAAGTTTCACCATCAGTTAATCTGCGGTCAATCGAAATTGAACATCCGTCAGCTACAGCACAACGTGATGGAGAACTGAAGAATACTTCACTTACTGTTAAAGTACCTTTGCCTAAAAAGTCGTTATCTAGTAAGTCATTATTTAGTTCTTTTAGTTCTAATAAAATAGGTGCCATTTTAAAGATTGCATTATCTCCTCTTTCAGGAGCTGATCCATGGCAACTAATACCATGAGTAGTAACTTTGATTTCCATTCTACCACGATGACCTCTATAAATATTACACGATGTTGGCTCAGTGATAACTACAAAATCAGGTTTGATTTTTGATTCTTCAACGATATATTGCCAGCATAATCCATCACAGTCTTCTTCTTGAACAGTACCTGTTACTATTAAAGTATAATCATCTTCTAAGTTAAGATCTTTGATGATTTTACCAGCGTAAACCATTGATGCCATTCCACCTTCTTGGTCACTTCCACCACGACCACCAATTAACTCTTCATCTTCAAATCCAAGATATGGATCAAAAGTCCAGTTGTCTAAATTTCCTACTCCAACTGTATCAATATGAGCATCCATTGCGATGATATGTTTACCATGACCAATATACCCTAAAATGTTACCCATAGGATCTATATCAACTTTATCAAACCCTACTTTTTCCATTTCTTCTTTAATTCTAAGAACAACTTTTTCTTCGTCACAACTCTCACTTGGAATAGCAATCATGTCACGTAAAAATTTTGTCATGTCAGCTTTGTATGATTCAGCTTTCGCTAAAATTTCTTTAAAGTTCACTTTCATAATTAGCTCACTTCTCCTTACGCATTTTAAGGATGTTTTTATCTACTTCAAAAATTTTGTTGTATTCGTTATCCCAAAATTCTGGTTTTTTCATAGAATCAAGATATTCTTGTTTATATCCGAATTTTAACCAGTCTTTTTCTTTTTGAATAAATAATTTTTGTTTTTGAGATTCACTTCTATAATCAACGATGTCTTCAACACCATTTTTTCTAAATACATCTACGAACCATCTATCTAATACAAAATCTTCAATTTCTAA
>DAOWHG010000123.1 GCA_030641535.1 Mycoplasmatota bacterium
ACACTTCCTAGTTTTGTAGTTTTTATATTGTTTATGAAATCACCAACTGTTTGAACAGGTGCAAAATAGTTACTTCCTCCTAAAATAAAAGCTTTCTTTTCAATTTTTCTTTGGAATTTTATACCAGCTAATGGATGATTACTTTTAAAATCCGTTTCGTTTACTGTGACTAATAAAGCACTATTTGCATTTGCTTTATCACGATTATATTCACTCATTCCATTTACTGAAAGCATTCCTTCTTCTGACGATCCAGGTACAACTAATCCTCCAGGACACATACAAAATGTATATACACCCTTACCTGACTTGGTTTTGTGTGTCAATTTATATTCTGCGGCTCCTAATTTCTTATGATTGTAGCTTTCACCAAACTGTGATTTGTTAATCATAGTTTGCTTATGTTCTATCCTAAATCCTACAGCAAAAGGTTTTTGGATTATATCACAGTCATTATGATAAAGCATTTCAATAGTGTCTCTAGCACTATGTCCTGTAGCTAAAACAACATAATCAAAGAACTCTTCTTTTTCATTAACAGTTAACAATATCCCAGAATCCTTAGGGACAATATTACTTACTTTATTATTAAATTTAATTAAGGAACCAAATGATTCAAGTTTCTTTCTAATGTTTTTAACAACATTAATTAATTTATCAGTACCTATATGAGGATTATGTACAAACAATATTTCTTTGGGAGCTCCAGCTTTAACAAACTCTTCAAATAAATGTCTTCCTCTAATGTCCTTACTTCGACTTGTTAATTTTCCATCAGAAAATGTTCCTGCGCCACCTTCACCAAACTGAATGTTTGACTCAGTATTTAGTTTCCCGTACAATTGAAAGCTTTCAATAGTCTTAATTCTATCTTCTACTTTTTCACCACGTTCAAAAACTGTAACCTTTATTCCTGCTTCTAAAAAACGTAAAGCACAAAACATACCCGCAGGACCAAATCCAATAATTGCTATTTTTCTGTCCTTCTTATATTCTACATTATCTGTGTTTATATTTAATTTAACTTCTTTATATACTTCTACATTTGTAATGTTTTTTGACAATATATCTGATTCATTCTTTATTTCAACAAGAAGTTTATAAACAAAATAGATATCATGTTTTTTCCTAGCGTCGATAGATCGTTTAATAATTTTGTATTGGTATATGTTGTCTTTACTTATTCTTAGTTTTTTAGTAATAGCCATAGTTAGATCATCTGTATTATCATTAATACTTACTTTTAATTGATTTATTATAAACATATTATACCTCTTTCTAGTTATAGCTATTTCTACTAAACACAACTTTTTTATAAGATCACTAGCCCACTTTTTTGCTATAGGAACAATATCAAAACATAAGAAAACTTCTCTGCTTTTTTTTCATCAAAATCATCTATCATATATACATTCCTTATAAAATATTTGTATAAGATTATAGTTTTCTTATATACCTTCAATTATTTGTTTTAATAAATATTATTATCACTTTGATGTCTTTCATAGAATTACCATCTGAATATATTTTACCATAATCACAAAAAAAGTACTATCTAAACCAAGATAGTACAAATATGCTGTTTTTCACACTCTTTTATGTTTTTGTGATACGTTTCGTGAATTGGAAGGATGTTAGTAGACACATAGTAAAACATGTGTTTATTAACATCTTTTTGTATAAATTAGAAGATGTTTACACGTTAAAAACGGCCCTATTGTTCTATTCTTTTTTGCAACATATCAACTACAGATTCACCTAAACGGTATCCGTATGCGTATACTGTTTCAATAATTTCAGGTTTTTTTGGTGTCTCTTCAATTTTATTTCTTAACCTTTTAATATGTACATTGATTGTATTATCAACAAACTCAGAATACTCTTCGCCCCAAACGACTAGATATATCTGTTTTTTTGAAAATGCTCTGTTTGGATTATCAAGTAATGTCTTTAGAATATCAATCTCTTTTAGAGTTAAATCTATCGTTTTATCATTTTTCTTCACAGTTCTAGATGTGAAATCTATCACAATGTCTTTAAATTCAAATGTCTTATTCTTATCTTTCATTTTATTTCTATCTTCTAAAATGATTTTAATACTTTCTACAATTTCATCGGGATGCATCGATTTTTCAATAAAATCACTAGCTCCAACATTAATAAGTTTCACTCTTGATTTTACACTTGCATGAGCGGTATTAATAATAATTGGAATATCTGACTTTTTACGTAAAATTTGTATGAAAGAGTATCCACTCATTTTAGGTAAATTCAAATCTAGTACTATTGCTGTATATTTATGTTTGTTCACTTCAACTAGTCCATCTTCTGCATTAAATACACAATCGACTTTAAAACCATGAATAATCAAATGGTGTTCAATTGTTTTACTTACAACTTTGTTATCTTCTACCAATAGAATACGATCCATACTATGCCCCCTAGTTTTGAAATGGAATTCTAATGAATATATTATAACAAAACTATGCATATTCTACAAGAAAATGGACAAATGACACAAAAAAATTATTGCTACTAGCATCAATTCTCCTTGCTAAATTAATTATTATTAATCAAATTCTCTAATATAAAAACTCAACTCTTTAAATAAAGTATCAAATTCTTGATTAAATGTTTTTTCTAAAAGTAATGCATCACTTAATTTTTTAGCTACTAATAAATTTAGAATTTGTTGTGTAAGTTCTAATATTTTATTAGCTTTTAAATAGGTGAATGTACTTTTCATATAATGCAAAGCATCATAAATCATATCAATATTTTTAGATTGAAAGGCACTATTTATTCTATTTATATCGCTTTCTCTTTCACTAATAAATGTACCTAATATATCCTTTTTCAATATGTCATCATTATAAAAAGATTCAAATTCTTTTCTATCAAACATATTGTAATCCATAGTTGTTTTTTCTACTATATAAATGCGAAAAAGTTTGTTCACATCGTCTTCTTTTAATGGTTTTGAAATGACATCGTTGATACCATACTCTACCATTTTATCTGTCGTTTTTTTGTATCCAAATGATGAAACAGCGATAATTGGAACATCTTTATTTATAACACTATGTTCACGTATTTTTTTTGCAGATTCATACCCTACTGATTCAGGCATAAACGTACATATAAAAATCATAGAAAACTCCTCTTCAATAGCGTATTTTAAGGATTCACTACCACTAGACGCTTCAACTACATCTATATCCATATTTTGCAATAATCTACTCATAATACGTAGATTTAAGTGATTATCTTCTACTAGCAATATACGTCTTATATCATTCGTTTTCTTATTTTTTTTCTTCATATCTATTTCTCCATATCTACGTTTACTATCTTCTACTAATTCTTTTAAATGGATTATCTTTAAAATACTTATCTAGATTATTATTTAGTTCTCTTAAAGATTCTACAAACTTAGAAAAACTTTCATATTCAAAAGTGCCTTCTCTTAGAAGCTTTTCAAAGTCTTCAGTATTTTTTAGCAATTCTTTTGCGCCTATTGTCGCAGCCAATCCTTTTATTGCATGAGCTTCTATGAGGATATCTTCTTCATCTTCTTCTTTAAACAAGTTTTCTAATGTTTTCTCATATCCTTTATAGTCTGTTAAGAAATTATATAAAATTTCGACATAAAATGCTTCGTCACCAGAAAGGTTTATTAATCCTTCTTTGGTATCTAAAAATTCAATATTTATACTTCCAGTTTTCTTTCTATCTAAATCAACTGAAACAATATCAATGTATTTTGATAACACATTAAATAATTTTGATATTTCTAATGGCTTTGTTAAGAAATCATTCATACCTGCCTCTAAGGATTTTTGACGTTCTATCTTTAAAGCATGTGCAGTCATTGCTACAATTGGTATATTTTGATACTTGTTTTTAGTTGCTCGTATTTTTACAGTTGCATCTCTCCCGTTTAAATTAGGCATTTGAATATCCATTAATATTAATCGATAATTAAATTCATCTGCATTAAGTAATTCAATTACTTCAACCCCATCATTAGCAATTGTTACATCAAATCCTTCTCTTACTAATAACTCGTAAACAATTTGTTGATTAATTTTATTATCTTCTGCGAGAATTATATTTGTTCCAGGTTTTACTAAATTAACTCTATTTTTTGCGATATGTCTGCTTTCCTTTTTGAACCGAGTTTTATTGAACAAACTTTGTATTATGTTGTAGAAATGTGTCGGGTTAATTGGTTTATCTAAAAATTCAACAAATCCAGCATCTAAAGCATCATTAATAATACTCTCTTTACCAAATGCTGATACCATTAATAACGCTTGTGCATCTTTTAGCAATTTCTTCTCTTTTAATTTTAATGCTAATTCAATACCGTTTAATTCTGGCATCATATAATCAAGAATTATAATATTAGGATCAAATTTCTTTTCTTCTAATATCTTTATAGATTCAAGTGGTGATGAAGCAACTACTGTATTGAATTCTAATGATGAACATATTTCTTCCATTATACTTAATGAAGTCTTATTATCATCAACGATCATCACATTAAGATTTTTTAATTTTTTCGGAAGAACAAATGGTTCATTATCCTCATCAATTGATTTTAATGGTAGTGAGAATGAGAAAGTACTTCCTACGTTTTCTACACTTGAAATATGTAGTTCTCCCCCCATTAATCTTATCAATTGATTTGTTATAGTTAACCCAAGACCTGTACCACCATATTTTCTAGTAAACGAACTATCAGCTTGAGTAAACGGATTTAATATCTCATCTTGTTGTTTAGTAGATAATCCGATACCTGAATCTATTATAGTAAATGATAAATATGATTTATCTTCTTTAATAACTCTTTCTATTCGTAATACAACTTGTCCCTTTTCAGTGAATTTAATTGCATTTGTTACAATATTAACTAAAACTTGTCCTATTCGTAATTGATCCCCAATAAACTTTTTGGGTAAATTTGATTCAATACTATATAAGAATTCTATATCTTTTTCCATTGCTTTTAACGATACTACATTTGAAAGATTATATAAAACATCATTTAGTTCAAATTTAATATTTTCAACGTTCATTTTTTTAGCATCTATTTTTGAATAATCCAATATATTCTCAATTATCCCTAATAAGTTTACCGCAGAGCTTTTAAGCTTGTGATTATAGTCTCTTTGTCTTGTAGATAATTCAGTACTATCTAACAACGTTGATAACCCAATTATCGCAGACATAGGAGTACGGATTTCATGAGACATATTCGCTAAAAATTCTCCTTTAGCCTTATTTGCTTTTACTGCTACTTGTTCCATTAATTGTGATTTATTTGTTAAATCAAGCATTTTTTTACTAGTGTGAACCATCCATAAAATAATGGATATAATAATAAATATAGCAAATAAGATAATTGTTAAATAAATACGATCATTATACATAGAATTATGAAATGATACAGAACCATTTTCTTCATTTGGTAATGCATCTTTTAGTTTTAGTGTTAAAAGATATACTACACCAATTATAAATAAAAGCACTATTAATCCATATGTTAAAATCTCTTTTGTAGATAATTCTTTTCTCATAAGGCACCTCCAGATAAACTTACTAAGCTTCAAAATACTATTATATTATAGAATAATTGTATCATGTTTTTTATATTTAATACCTTGCTTTTTTAGAAATCTAATTTATTTACATTAGGAGTTCACAATACTTGTACAACACTCCATGGGAATTATATCCATTATGTTAATAAAAATAAACATACGAATTACTGGTATTTACTTAACAACGATTATACAAAAAATCTCTATTCATTAGAGATTTCTTCTATATCTTTCTTTTTCTTGTTCTTATTTATTTTACCAAATAACATATCATAAGCAATTGATATAATAATAATATCAACTAGTATAAATACTATTCCTACCCACGATTGAGCAAACAAAAGCACTTTACCAATACCGTTAACTTGATACTTATAAATTCCAATTAAATCTCTTTCTTCAATTGTCCAACTGTCTTGTAAGTCACTTACATGTGGCTTAGTATTAAATACTAGCTCATCATTGAATGTATCAATCTCTGCAATGTAATGAACTACTACATCATCTTCTCCATCACCAGTAATATCAACACTAAAAGCCATAATATCTCCAACTTCAATATCTTCTGAATTTATCTCTTTAACTATCACAATATCTCCTACTGCTATAATTGGATCCATAGAGTCAGTTTGAATTGCAAATACACTGTAATCGTTAAATGGGGGTATAAAAGCAAAAACTAACTTAAATACTATGAATATTGCAATAAGTATTCCTATGAACTTTATACTATCTAAAGTTTCTTTTTTATATTTATTTTTTTTCATAATATTCACCTAATCAACTGTAATAATTATCAATTCGTCTATTACTAATCGACTAAACCCAGTTCTGAGTGTTTCACCATAAAAGACTATTTTGACAAACAATTCATCACCTAGCATGTTCCCGGGTGTATCAAATGAGTAATAAGAGAATAATTCATTTTCTGAATCTGCTATTATAGATTTTTCAGATCCAATTCTTGTCCATTGATCACCATTACTTGATACATAAATTTCAAATTTTCCTCTACGAATATTTTCAACATCATCAGAGTCACTAAGACCTGTCATAGCATAGAAAGAGATATTAGATACTTTTCCAACAGATGTGCTAGTTTGCATAGTAGTTTGGTAATTTAATCTTAAACGATATTGATTATTTGTATGAAGATTCATAACATCATATGCAGTGAAGTAATCATACTCTGAATATAATGGAGTAATAGAATACATTGGTGATATATCATGAACTGGATTTCCATATTCATCTATTGCTCTATCAACTAAAACAGGATAACCCATAGTAGGAGTATAATTAGTTTCTCCATTTGCTGTAAAATCCCATGTATATCCAAAAGCATCTATTGAAGATATAAGTGCAGATGCTGCATCTGGAAAATCTGTTTGTGAATGAATATAATTCAAATTAGAATCTGAATCTTCACTAATTCCATTATCAATAAACATAGATAGGTCACTAGCAAAATCAGGTCCAATTAATAATGTAATAAAATCCCAAATACCAATAGTTAATGTTTCATTTGTTGCTTCACTATTTGATTCAAAGAAGCCATAACCTTTTGAAGTGGCACTATTTGAAATCAAAACAAAAGTAAGTAATAAAACAATTATTATTTTTTTCATTTGCTGCCACCTCCTTTATACTATTTAATTATATATTATTGTGTCGCTACAAAAGTTAAATCAAATGTAATGTTACCATCGAAGATAGCTTCATAAATTTCTAATGTAGTAGGTTCAGATAAAGTTATTGTTACTGTAACTGTTACCACACCATTATTAATATTTGTTGTTGAAGGTGAAATGACAATATTTACTAGTGACGCATAATCTGCAGCACCATCAATTAATACATTAGATGCGTTAATGTTTAAAGTTAAATCACTTTGTGTCTCTTTACTTAGGTTTATATCGTAACTTAATACAATTTCATTTACGTCGTTAATTCCCATTATTACACCACTTGGTACTAATACTTTTCCTGCTGGTGCTGTTGCGTTTACTTCTAATATTAAATTTGTTCCTTCTCCAATTGTTAATGTTTCACTTTGTGTTTCTTCTAATGTGTCCCACCATGCGTATGCTGACATAGTTCCACCGAATGCTACCACTGCTAATGCTACTATTACTAATTTTTTGATCATCTTAAGATCCTCCTTTTATTTTTGGCAACAAAAAAGTTGCCTTTTTAAAAGGCAACTGGCTGTCTTCTGGAGACCCTATAGTTTTCCGACACTAGATCGCTCTAGTTTTGGCGTTTTCTTTTACTTTCACGAGAATTTTACAACTCATTTCCAAAATAGTCAATCAATGTAATTGTTAGTTAATATTTATTTAAGATTTGAAAAACTTGGCATTAATAAAGGCTAAATATAATAATTTAATAAAAAAAAAGACCGAATTTGTCAGTCTTTTTACTTATGGTACGGCTCGTCGTAACATTTTTATTTGCAACTAATTATCAATAACATATTATTTAATATGTCTTTAAGATCACCCATTTTTATCTCTCCTTTACTTAAAGCATACAAAAAGATGCTAATAAACACATGTAACACTTTGTGTCTACTAACATCCTATCAATTCACTCATTGTAATATTAAAAATTGAAACTTATTATTTATTAAATACGATATTCAATAATCATCTAAATATTACTTTGATAATTTTAAAAGGAATTTCCTATATAAAACATATATCCATATTAATATTGAGATAAACGATATTAAGAAATAGGAAAAACTTAATTCAAGTGTAAACTTACCTATCCAGAATGATGGTAATAGTGAGAAATAGTATTCTACTTCTGAAGATAGTGTAAATGGAACTACTATCCCTATCATAACTATTCCTGATAACTTAGCAAGCGCTAATCCTTCAATTTTGTTTTTAGAAAAGGAGAAAACTATCAAGGTACTTGTAAAGCTTAACAAGCTTGTTAATAAGCAAATTGAAATTATCATAATGAAACTCCAAGATGTAATAGAAAATACTGAAACAATAATAATTGAAATTATATAGGCAATTAAAATTGGTAGAACAACTCTTGAAATAAGATATCCTTTTTTCCCTAATGGAGTAATACACAAATGATTAATTAGATTCGAATCAAATTCATCAAGCATTGTCATTGAAGCAGCAAAACTCACTAAATATGGAGTAAGAGTTGCAAGTAATAAATCGAATAATATAAAATAGTCTTTCAGTATTACTTCTTTATCAAAATAACTAGTTAATTGTAGTTCAAGAAAAGGGATTCCAAATTTAAAAATAGTACCAATAAGTAGAGGTGCAATCAAAATCATTATTAGCATTCCATCTTTAGTGAGCTGCAAAATAAAAACTCGAAAAGATTTTATAATAGCATTCATTAGAAAACACCACTTTCATTTTTAAATCTTCTATTTACAATTCTTAAAGCAAGTAAAACAAAAATACAGAGCCATAAAAGTAATGATATTACAGCAAATATAGCGTTATTTCCATTTATTATTAATTCACTTACAGCTATTCCAGGATGAAAAAGATACCATACTGACTCTAATGCAACTATGTATGCTACCCCTGGAAGAATTACAAAAATCATAGTTGGGACTACTGATAAAATGAACTGATTCATTGAACTTGTTTTAAACGCAAGAATTAATCCGATTGCTGAAAATATTATTGATCCTATAAATATCCCAATAATAAAACTAATGTAATTATTAATAGTCTGAGTAAATATCCCAATCAATAATCCAGCAAAGGTAGACAACAAAGCTATCGAAACCACCTTTGATAATAAATATTCTATTGGGGATATTGGGGATATACAAATAGAATTCAATGTTCTTTCTGAAATTTCAAAATGAATAACCGCTCCCATAAAAATTAATCCTAAAGCTGTAGGATCAGTAAAAATCAATATTGCACCAACGGTATTCTGAAAAGATATTGGCAATACTTTTATTGTTACTATATAAATAAAACTAAAGATTAAGAACAACAAATAGAACCCATATTTAAATTGAAAACGAATATCTCCTTTAATTAGATTCAGTAATCTCATTGAAGTGTCTTTCCTGTAATCTCAATAAATATATCATTTAAGTTGGGTTCACTACTATGAATTGATAATAATCTATTCTCTTTTAAAGCTTTTTGAAGTTCTATGTCCTTTTCTGTTTCAGAAAGTCTGATTATAGACTTCTTCTCTTTATTATCATTATTATATGTGTATTCAATTTTAGCAGCTCCACGTGACATTATTAAATTCCTAGGAGTATCTATTACTTTAATTTCTCCATCAATTATGAATGCAACACGATCACATAATTCAGTAGCATCATGCATATTATGAGTTGTTAATATGATTGTCTTTCCTTTTGCTTTTTCTTCAAGTATTATTTCTTTCATAACTCTAGCATTAGTAGGATCTAATCCACTTGTAGGTTCATCCAAGAAAAGAACTTGAGGGTTATGAATAAGAGCTTTAATAAAGTTCAATCTTGATTTCATTCCTTTAGAGTATTCTGAAACTTTTTTCTTTGCATCAAACTGAAGACCAACACTTTTTAGCAACTCATCTATACTAGAAGTATTCTTATATAGGGACCCAAAAAATAGTAAATTATCTTCACCACTCATTTTTCCATATAAACTAGGGAATTCAAAATCAACTCCGATATTTTCATAAAAATCAGCATTTGCATTATTTACTTCTGTATTATTTATAGTAACACTTCCACTATAATTATTAAGTACTCCAGTAAGAATCTTTTGCAGTGTACTTTTCCCTGCTCCTGATGGACCTAAAAATCCAAATATTTCTCCATCTTTTACTTCAAAGTTAATATTTTGCATATATGGCACTTTTGAATAACTAAATGATAAACCACTTACTTTAATCATGTTTTTATCTCCTCAAATATTTGATTTATGATTCCCTTTATTGATAATTTTAAAGCTTCATCATAGTATTTAATTCCTATCTCTTTTTTATGAAGGACTGAAGACATAACAAGTCTTAATGATGCGCCATATATAACGCTCAACTCTTCATTAACATTTGGAATTATTGAAAGTATCTTATCCATGCTTATTTCATCACCTTCAATATGCTTTTGTAATACTTCTAAAGGTAATTGGCTAATTATTATCTCTAAATCACCACTTGTCATAAATGACATTAGGAATGAAGAATCTAATTTCTTATACACATCAAAAATTAAATCAGAAACTTTTTTTGGTGAAAGGTCGTCTTTTATCTCTAGAACTTTTTTAACAAACTCATCTTGTAATTCATCATGTTTTATCTGAAAAACCTCATAAAGTAACATAGCTTTTGAAGGATAAAAGAGATAAAATGTTCCTTTAGGAATATTCACACTTTTAACAAGGTTATCTACAGTAGTCTTTTTAGCACCGTATTTCATTAGACTATTTTCTGCTGCTTCCTGAAGTTTCTTTTTGATAATAGTTCTTTCTTTCTTTGATAGAGCTACTGGCATATTTTTACCTCCTATGACTAAAATCAATTTTATAGTCACAGTATATATTATATTATTACTTTTGTCAATAACAAAAAAATAATTCAAAATAAAAAGCCGTTAAGACGGCTTTATTATTTGGTTAATGCTATTATTTGCAACTTGTTATTACGTTAATTACAATGAATCATATTATCATCTCTATAAATTATAGTATTTAGCTTGTGCAGACCACATATTATAATATAACCCATCATTGCCACTTAACAATTCATCATGATTCCCTGACTGAATAATTTCTCCTTTATTGAAGACTATTATATTATCACAAAATCTACAAGATGCCATTCTATGTGATATATAAATAGCTGTTTTTCTTTTAACTAATGTATCAAATTTCGTATATATTTCATATTCAGAAATTGGGTCTAATGCAGAAGTTGGCTCATCTAGGATAACTAATGGTGAGTCTTTATATAATGCTCTTGCTATAGCTATTTTTTGAGCTTCTCCACCCGATACTTCTACTCCTTGTTCTCCAAAATTAGTATATAAGTATGTATCAATACCATTAGGCAATTTTTCTATTCGTTCATTTAACCCAGCCAGATTTAAATATTGAATAATTTGATCGTCGATTCCAACTAGTCCACCTTTTACATTGTCCTTTATTGTAGATGAGAACAATTTGAAATCTTGGAACACTATAGAAATCAAGTCCATATACT
This sequence comes from Mycoplasmatota bacterium, assembly GCA_030641535.1. Lineage (GTDB taxonomy): Bacteria > Bacillota_I > Bacilli_A > Izemoplasmatales > Izemoplasmataceae > JAFGXW01. Next base: position 11,811 of record DAOWHG010000123.1, read on the forward strand.
CTTTATGATTATATTTTTTAATATCAATACCATTTAGTAAAATTTCTCCTTTTGTTGGATCATATAACCTACACAATAATTTTATGAATGTTGTTTTCCCTGCTCCGTTAGGCCCGACTATAGCTAATTTTTTACCTGTTTCCATCTTCCATGAAACATTATTTAAAATTATATCATCATTATTTGGATAATGAAAAGTAACATTCCTAAACTCAAATTCATATTCCCCATCATCGCGCTTTTCAATAGGCAGTGTGCCTTTATACATATTTGTTGAAGTATCTAAATATTGTTTGTAAAGAGCCAAATATTTAGTTTGTGTTGATGCAGCAGAGATATTACTAATAATTTGGACTATAGCTGTGTTAAATGCTGTTACTGCACTTACAAGTAGTAAAACATTTCCTACAGATATAAGTCCTAATAAAGCTTTAATTCCTATGACTGTATATGCAGTATATAATACAATATTATTCAATACTCCACCTTGTGAAGTCATTCTTCCAGCTTTTACTGCGATGTTACCATAGGATTTACCAAATCTATAACATGTTTCATGGATTTTATCAGATAGTAATGTGTCTATATGAAATAACCTAATATCTTTACTTATCTTATAATCCATCGAGGAATCACGTAAATATAGAAATAACCTATTTACATAAATATTCTCTTCGTATATATCAAAGTGTAACTTATTAATTTTTTTGATAATTTTAAAATTCATCAACATTGAAATAATAATTAATGTTACTATCCCCACTCCTATTAATGGACTATTAAATATTTTTGTAATAGTATCAGGATTATTTAAATCTACACTTATAAATAAAGCTACAATTAAAGTAAGTGAGTATATAAAGGATATGATATTCTCAATCGATAATCCTAATAAATTTATGAAAGTTCCAATTCCTCCTGAAAATAAAACACCTTGATTTGCTCTAGAGATTTTATCTTTAATTTCTTGTGACTCTAATTGTTCAAAATCCAAGTTTAGTGTCTTTCTTGAAATTTCACTATTTAACTTTAGACTAATAAGATTTGTTTTTTGTTCACAAAAGAAATTTAAAATTGTTCTAGATATTAATAGTACAGCCCCTATAATAATCATTTGGTATACCAGAGACATGATAGATGTTTTATCTAATTCATCAATGAATCCATCAAGTATTAATGCGCTATAGATTATTCCAACAAAAGGAAATGATGCTGTAACCAATGATTTGAGAATTATGAGGAGGAAAAAAGATCTATCTGATTTATTTGATATTTTTATGACATCTACTATATCTTTAAACACATTAAGTTTAGATTTCATTTTTAGTTTCCTCCTTCTTGTTCTCTTTATAATACTGACTTTGAGTTTCAAACATCTCGGAGTATTTACCATTCTTTTTC
>DAOWHG010000109.1 GCA_030641535.1 Mycoplasmatota bacterium
TTATATGATATAATTTTTTATATATAATATATATAAATGGGTGATTACATGTATAAAGAAATTATTATTGAAAATTTAGATGAAATGAAGAGTTTTGCTGAAGACATTGGAAAAAGTATTTTTCCTGGTTTTTTGCTTTGTTTAGAAGGAGATTTGGGTGCTGGTAAGACCACGTTTACTAAGTACTTCGGAGCTAACATGGGGATAAAAGATAATATTAATTCTCCTACTTTTACAATATTAAAGATATATGAAGGAGATAATATTCTTTATCATATGGATGTCTATAGATTAATGGGAATTGGAATGGACTATGAGCTTGAAGAGTTTATCTATGGCGATGGTGTATGTGTTATTGAATGGTTTAGAAACATTATTGAAAGTATTCCAGAAGAGAAGTTAGTGATTGAAATTGAGATAATTGATATAAATAGAAGATTAATAAAAATCGAAGGAATTGGTAAATATGAAGAAATCGTTGAAAAGATTAGTAATTGATTCTGCTTCTAAACAGTTATATGTAGCTTTATACGAAGATCTTAATTGTTTGGGAAAATACTTTAAATCTGGGAATAATGATCATTCTACTAAACTAATGATTGAAATTGAGAAAGTTTTCAAGCTTAATAAAACAAGAATCTCTGATTTAGATGAGATTATTGTAGGAATAGGGCCTGGAAGCTATACAGGATTACGTATTGGAGTTGTTGTAGCTAAGATGTTTGGATGGAATAATGATATTCCAGTTAAAACTATTAGTAGCTTAGCAATGATGGCTAGTAGTTATGATGGGAATGAACACATTGTAAGCGAGATTGATGCAAGAAGAGGAAATTCATTCATTGGACTATATAAAAACAAAGGGAAAGGGCTTATTTTAGCCAAAGAAGAAATTCTTACTAATTTAGAGGATTTCAAGAATTCGTTAGATTTTCCTTATGTAACTGTCAGTAAGGGAGAAATAAATTTGGAGAAAATTCTTAACTCAAATTTGTTAGAAGATGTTAAAGATATCCACTCTTTGAACCCAAATTACTTAAGAATTACTGAGGCTGAGAGAAATAAGAAATAGATTAGTTTATATTTTACATATAAATTCATAATTTTTACACACATTTTTTGTATCATAAATATAGGTGGTGAATCACATGAGCATACTTCGTATTAAGAACTTGCACAAAAGCTATAAGCACGGTAACAACACCACACATGTATTAAAAGGAATCAATTTAGATGTTGAAGAAGGTAGTTTTGTCTCGATCTTAGGAAGAAGTGGATCTGGGAAAACTACTCTTTTGAACGTAATAAGCACATTAATGGAATATGATAAGGGTAAAGTTGTAATTGACGGAAATGATATTTCAAAATTAAAAGCAAAAAAGATAAATTCTATTAGAAATAACTATATTGGATTTGTTTTTCAGGAATTTAATTTAGTTAAAGATATGAATGTTCTAGACAACGTGGCTACTCCACTTATTTTGAATGGAATGAGTTTCAAAGAAGCTAGAAAATTAGCTGTTGAGGCGCTTACTGAAGTAGGGTTAGAACAATATACAAAAGTAAGACCACCAGAACTGTCTGGTGGGCAACAGCAGCGTGTTGCAATAGCCAGAGCAATTGTAAATGATCAAAAAATCATTCTTTGTGATGAACCTACTGGGGCATTAGATGATTATACTGCAGTAGAAATTCTTACAATACTAAAAGAATTAGCTAAGACTAAAACGGTTATAATGGTTACTCATGATGAGGAATTTGCAAAGAAATTTAGTGATCGAATTATTATGTTAGTTGATGGGAATATTGTAAAAGATGAAATTATAAATAAAAGAGAATACACTAAATCAGCTAAGAAGAAGTTAAAGGTAAGCAAAGCTGGATTCTTCAATCTTTTAGTGTATTCATTTTTAAGTATGGATATTGATAAGAAAAAATTTGGAAACACATTTAGGACTTTTAGCATTTCCTTAACTCTTTTTATTGTGGTTAGTGTTATTAATCAAAATTTAGATATTTTTACTGATAGATATCTTCAATTCTTTGTACAGAGTGAGGCTGCTAATAAGAATATCATTCTTGATTTTATATATCAGTTTTTAGAACAGAATATTTCGGCTTTAATTCAAGTTATTTTATATATCCTAATTGGGTTCTGTATTGTTTCTTATTTGTTTGTTTTCACAATTAATATCATTAATAAGAAAAGGGAAATAGCTGTTTTAAAGGCTTTTGGAGCATCTCAAGAGGAGATAGCAATATTGTTTATGTTAAGACCAATTAAGTTCACATTGGCAATTTTTAAGGACACACTGATCTATACATTTATTCTGATGTTATTAATAAATGGGGTATTTGAATTTAGCTCCATATTAGTTGCTGATTATTTCAGTTTCTTCTTTAATATTTTAGAAGTGTCTTATGGTGTTGTAGTTTCATTTTTGTTAAACACTGAAGAAGCATATATTGATTTTCACATTCATTACTCTCATATACTATATATTTTCTTAATTGTAATCGGGTTATTTATGATTGGTAGTTTAATTCCTGCTTACAAAATCTCAAGAAGTAACACTATCCGGATGTTGGCAACCGAATGATTGAGTTAAGGAATTTAACAAAAGTATATGAGTCTGTGAATTATAATGTAATAGCATTAAGTGATATAAATTATAAGATTGAAAAGGGAGAAGTTGTTGTTCTTCTAGGAAAAAGTGGTAGTGGAAAAAGTACATTACTGAATATATTAGGTGGATTTGATCGTGATTATGCTGGTAAATTTATTTTAGATGGCGAAAGCATGAGAGAAAAATCTGAAAGAGAAATTGACACTATTAGAAAACGTAAAATAGGGTTTGTTTTTCAACACTATGTATTATTAAACAACTTAACTGTTTTAGAAAATATTGAATTAGCTTTGAAAGTTATTGGAGTTGTTAATGCAGGAAGTAGGAAAAGAGCTTCATTACACGCTTTGAAACTTGTTGGGTTAAGAGATCACGCTGATAAATATCCTTATGAGTTATCAGGTGGACAGAAACAAAGAGTAGCAATAGCTAGAGCTTTTGTTAAGAATCCTGATGTTATCATTGCAGATGAACCTACAGCTGCCTTAGATTCTAGGACTGGGAAAGAGGTTCTAGAATTATTAAGAGATTTATGTAGAACTAAAGTTTTAATAATTGCAACCCACAACAAAGCGATAGTAAGAGACTATGCTTCTCGTGTTGTTGAACTGAAAAGTGGATATACTATTAAAAATGAATTGATTACAGATCCTAGTAAAGTAAGAGTTGATGAATTGGACTTAATCATTGATAAGGAAATCAATGAAGGTGAGATGAAAATTCAACAAATCATTGATATTGAGAAAAAAGTGTCAGAAGAAAATAGGGAAACTGTATTAAAAGACCTTGGAGTTGATTTATCTAATTTTAGAATGAATACAACTGATAAATTTGATATTGACGACGAACTTAAGAAAAAGCTTATTAAAGAGAGAATGAGGAATTCCAAGTTAAATACTAGAATTTATCGTTTCTTACAAACAAGCGATGATTTTCATGGTAAAAGAAAATACGCTAATAAATCATTTTTTAGAAATATTGGACTTCATTTGTTTAGTTCATTGATTTTTTCTGTGTTTTTACTAACAATTGTATTTGGATTAAATTTTGTTACTGAAACATTTGGAGGATTCAATGAAAAAGCAATGTTTACTCGAACTATGAATAATGAAAATGTACTATTTTTTGCTAATGAAGAGTTTGAAATGGACGAGCTTGATCAAGATTTGTATCATGCTTTGGAGTTTCCTTTTATTAGTGATTTTACCCAAACAGAGGTATTATCTAGTAATTTCTTAGATGAATTATTAATTGATCCATATTTTAGATATCAATATGAGCAAGATAAAATATTATTTATTAATGAACAACTTCAAGAACATGGTCTTGAAGACATTTTCTCAATCTACTACAATAATTCAAGTATAATTTTGAGACAAGAAAATGATGAAATCGTTTTTGAGGATTTAAGGTATACTTATCAAAATATAATTACTCATCCTGAACCATATACTTATGTTACTAAGTTTATGGATACTGATTTGGATGAGGATTTAATATATCAATTTAACTTTGTTTATAGTGAGAGTAACGAAGACATACTTGCAGAACATATGCTTGAAGGAAGCCGTTTACCAGTAACTGATGGTGAAGTTGTAATTCCGGTAGCTTATTTATTTGATTATGAAATTTTGAGCCAAAATGATTTTAAAGATGAATATGGAAATGTAATGGAAATAATACCAAGTTATATGATAAGTGAAGCATTCTTAGAATTAGATGCAAGTGATAGAGTAATCGAAATCACAAAGAATATAATAACTTTTAGTGATGATGGAAATTCTTATACAGAAAGTTATGAAACGGTAATAAGTGAGTTTGAAATTGTTGGTCTTGTAAACTTTGATGGAGATATTAATCCGTTTTTGGAATTAAGAGATGATGTATTTGTTGCGAACAGTTCGGGGACTAGTTTCTCATTTATTTTCAGTTTAGATGTTGAAGACTCAATTAATTTTGAAATAGTGGATAATGCCTCTATTGGTGACTTTTCTAGAAGTATTCAATATGCTGAAATTAGTTTAGAAAATTATGAATTATATAATGTAGGAGAGATTGTTAAAGAGTTTGATGATACATATGTTTTAGGTATCAAAGAAAATATTAATGATCAATTTGAAATCTGGATTACAACCTTGAATGAAGCTACTGAATTATTAAGTGCATATGTCCAAGCTGATTTAGATAATTTAAGTCCAAGTGATGCCTTCTTAGGTGATTTAATCGATGATGAAATGTTTGAGGGATTAACTTATCAAGATTTACTTGATTACTATATTGCTCAACATATGCTGGTTATTAGTAGTTTGGCAGAATTTCAGTATTTATGTGATGGATGTAATTTTAATTCAAGAACGTTTGAAGATTTACTTACCAAGGCGCAAAGCGCTTATCCGTTACTTAAGAATAGTGTAAATTATGTGGATATGTTGGAATATTATGGTGATGTGTCAAGATTAACATATCAGGAAAGTACTAATAGAATAATTTATGAAGAGTATGGACACTTATTTAATAATCAATTTTATGAAAGTGAAAATGGAGAATATTATAGTTTGGAATTAGTTAGTAGCTTTGAAAGAGAGTATGGAAGTATCTTATCTTTAGTATTCTTAGTTGTACCAAGAATTATTATTGAAAGTTTTCCTTTTGTAGATAAGATTATTGTAATGATGGAGAATTTAGAAACTAATCCAGGATTTATTAATTTTATGGAAAGTACGAATTTAGATTTATTGATAAGCAGTATAAGTACAAACGCTATTAGAAGTTTGGTAATGGTTGTATTGTATGTTGTTGTATATATTTTACTTGTAGTAAGTACAATATTATTGAGTATTGTTTTGATAAATTTATATGGAAATATTTATGAAACTGCAACAAGGAAAAGAGTTAAAGAATTAGCTAGTTTAAGGGTTTTAGGAACTAGTTATGATGATATTCATGAAATGGTGAAGATTGAAAACAAGCGAGTAGCTATATTTAGTTATTTAAGCTTTTTAGGTATGTTGTTGGTTTTAAGCAATTTACATTTATTCACTGATGCACCTATTAAACATTATTATATGCCGTTATTAGGGCTATTTTTCGACTTTAATTTATTTGACGTGTTTGTCCTAAATTATATTGTATTAGCTACTGTAACGGTGATTTTCTACTTTTTCATATATCGTTTTATTATTAAGCGTGTATCTACTAAAAAACTTGGTAATATAGATACAATTAAAGCTATTAGAGATGGTGATAACTTATGATTGAAGTTAAAGATTTAAAGAAAGTCTATCCGACTAAAGAACGTGATTTTGTTGCTTTAAAGGAGCTTAATCTTAAGTTTGAAGCAGGAGAATTTATTGCCGTACTTGGAGAAAGTGGTAGTGGTAAAACAACATTCTTAAATATGATTAGTGGAGTAGATTTAAAAACTAGTGGTAAAATCATATTTAATGAAAAAGATGTTGATAAATTTAATGATGCTAAATGGCGTGAAGTTAGAAACCAAGAAATTGGGTTCATTTTCCAACGATTTAACTTAATTGATCATCTAACTGTAATGGAAAATGTTGTACTACCTCTAATATTAACTGGTAGTGATAATAATATCGCTAGAGAAATAGCAAGAAGATTATTGAAGGAAGTTGAATTGGAAGGTACTGAAGATAAGTTAGCTAAGGAGTTATCTGGTGGACAAAGACAAAGAGTTGCTATCGCTAGAACTATTATTGTTAATCCAACAATCATCTTAGCTGATGAACCTACTGGTGCGCTTGATAGTTCTACTGGACTTGAAATAATGAAGTTACTTCAAAAGTTTTCAGCAGGAAGAATTATCATTATGGTTACTCATGATGAAGATTTAGCGTATAAGAACGCAACAAGAGTAATTAGATTGCATGATGGAGAAGTTATAAGTGATGAGATCATAAAGGAAAGAAATAGTGTTACTAGAGATACTACAAACCGTTTATTATCATACGAAACTAAAGTTACTAGAAGATTAAAAAGGCGCTTATTAAAGCAATTTCCAGAGATTGAGGGCCAACTTGAAGTTGGTAAGAAGTGTTTTGTGCCTCTTGAAAGAAAATATATTGCGAATAATCCTGTTTTTACAAGAAAAATCGCAAAAGAGAATTTCAAACAAAAGATAAAGATTAATCGTCGTATTTTATGGAGTTTTGTAATAAGTATTAGTTTATTATTAGTTGTTAATATTGTTATGAAGAATATTAGTTCATATAACTTTAATTTATTTGATGTGAATAATAATTATATTCAGTATTTAGTAACTGATTATGATGATGAGACAACAGTGGTAAATCTCTTAACAGAAACCCCTAATGTAGATGAAGTATTGTTATATTATGAACATTATGTTCAGGAGATGTACTTAGTTAGTGGTGAAGATAATATAGCTACTACTACAAATGTAAATGCTGTTAATAAAGGTGTGTTTAGTCCTAAGATGGTTACTTTACCAGCTGATTCAGATAACTTTTATTTGACTAATCAAATTATAGTAGGAACATACCCTTCAAATGATAACGAAGTACTAGTTAGTAGCGAATTCTTGTTCTCAAGATTTTACGGATACAGTTTAGAAACAAGATATAACCAAAATGTTGAACTTGAAATTACTAATATAAATAATTTTATTGGAAAAGAGCTATTTATTTGTGGGGAAACTATTATATCTGAGGGTGATGTACCTACAACTACTATTGAAGATAATTGTTTTAACTACGTTATTAGAGGAGTATTGAATAGTTATTATAATGGAATTAATTACACAGGAAATATCTATGTAACTAATACAGGATTTACTAATTATATAACATATTTAAGAGATGAAAAGGACTTTACAAGAGTAGATGAATACTATGATACTTATATTTCATTCTATTTAGATGATATTGATGTGGGAATTAACATTACTCAGGTTAGTAATGCGATTGATGCCACGATATCTAATGAAGAATTACGTGAATATAATGAGACTCAAACATTGGAAAATATGTTGTATTATATCTATTTAGCTATATTTATTAGCTTAATAATTATTAGTGGAACTATTGATATAAATATTGTAGCGAGCAGTGTGGTTTCTAGGATAAGAGAGATTGGAATATATTCTTGTATTGGCGTTAGTAAGAAGAGTATTAGAAACATGTTTGTTTTTGAGACACTGGAAATAGCGATGAGAATATTACTAGTTAATTCAGTGATATTTGCAGGAATTGCTTTTGGATTTAAATTATTATATAAACGAATAGTTGTTGATTTAACAATATTTGAGGGCATTTTCGGAGTTAATGAAATGTTTAGTTATGAAATAGTATTTAGTGTAATGGTAATATTAGGAGCTGTAGGATTCTTATTTGCAAGTGTGCTGATTCCATCCTTTAAAGCAGCTAATATGAGGGCAATAGATGCATTAAGAAGTGAGTGATATATATGAGCCGTGGAGACATTATTTTACGTCTTGTAGATGTTGAGAGAATTTACGAGACCAAAGAAGGACGTAAAATTGTAGCACTTAACAAAGTGACTACGTCTTTTAAACGTGGCGAATTTGTAGCTATTGTTGGTAAAAGTGGTAGTGGTAAAAGTACATTAATAAATATCCTTGGAGGGCTAGATAGACCTGATGGAGGAGATTACTTTTTAGAAGGAAATAACATTGTTAATATTAATGAAGGACATTGGGATGCAATTCGTAATGAAAAAATAGGATTTATTTTCCAAGAATATCATTTAATTGAGTATTTAAGTGTTTATCGCAATGTTGAAATAGCATTAAAATATCAAAGTACTTTAAATCGAAAAACTAGGGATGCAAAAGTTAAAGATATTTTAACAAGAGTTGGAATTGTTGATCATATGCACAAATTACCAGGGCAACTAAGTGGTGGGCAAAGGCAACGTGTAGCCATTGCAAGAGCTTTGGTTAAAGACCCAGATATTATTTTAGCAGATGAACCAACAGGAGCATTAGATCACAAAACTAGTGAAACTGTTATCGAGTTAATTAAAGGGTTAAGTAAAGAGAGATTAGTAATTGTAGTAACACATGACAGAGGAATAGCTAATGAACATGCTACGAGAATAATTGAGTTAACTGAGGGTGTCTTTTCAAGCGATTTAATTAAAGAAGATATTGAACAAACTTATCAAAATGTTTATCGCAAAACAAAGCCAACAAACTTGAAACTTACAGATAAAATAGAGTTAACATTTAGAAAGATTAAATCACAGTTCTTAAGAACTTTCTTTACGGCTCTATCATTAGCTTTAGCTTTTAGTTTTACAATTTTGTTTAATGGTGTTGAAAGAGGAATAAGTGGTGCTTATGATGCTTACTTTGAAGCGCTTAATAAAGCTAACAGTTATGCATTTAGTTTTGTTCCTAATGATGATATTGTCAGTCGAGATGAGTTCAATGATGCTTCTGAAAATCTATTAGATTCTTATCAATCGTATTTTTATGATGATAGTAGTGAAATTATTAGGGGATATAGCACTGATGTAGCTTATAGTTTAGAAAGTAATGGGGTAGAACGGGTATTAAACATTCCTACTAGGCCGGATTTATTGTCTGAATTTAAATTAAGATTGATTGATGTGGCTGATGCACAGGGTTATAGTTATAGTGATTTATTTATAGGAGATAGTAAATATCCTTATGAATTTGATGAGATTATGGTTACATCCAAGTTTTATCGGGAATATAAGGAATTAAGTGATGATGTAGTTAATTTAAATAGTTTTATTGGGACAGAGTTATCTTTGCCTACTTATAATTTTAATATAATGACAGGAATTTATAACACTGAAGAATATTTAAATCTTTTGGTTGAAATGGATGATGGAACTATTATTGAACAAGATAATATAATACTGGATTATCCTTTGTATGAAGGAGAAACTCTTAAGGTTAGGTATTTAAATATTAACCTTCCAGAGTACTGTTATTATTATGAAGATATTGATGAATACTACCAACATATATGTGATCAAACGATTGATGATGAGAAATATAGTAGATATTTTGAAAGTGTTGATGAGTATATTGATTATCTTGTTGATTTTAGAGATCAAGTTAATAATATAGATCCTGATTACTTTGATATATTGTTTAGAAGTGGCGCAATTTACTATGTTGTAGACGAAAATGAAGTAGAAGGATATGTACCACCTGGTGGAGAATATTATATTGAAAGAGTTTATGGAGCACTATATGAGGAAGCCGAGAGTGATGGACTTACTTATTTTAAAGAAGGCGTTTTTAAGGATCAATTAGTACAAAAAGATATGATGGTAACAGGTATTATAGAAAATGATAATGAAGCTATCGTATATATGGACTTTGAGACTTATAACAAGCTATTTACAGCAAATCCTGGTGTAGAAATTCTAAATGGATATTACTCAATTAACTTAGAAAGTGGTATTAAAGAGGATTATGATCCTGAAAAAATAGCACTTGAGTACTTTGCTTACCCATTAAATGGTGTAAGTAATCAATATCAAGATGATTATCAAATTATTAGAAAAGAATATATTGAACAAGGAGAAGTATGTTCAACATATCCAATAGATAATACGAAAAATATTAGTACTGATTTTGATAATATTAGATTATTGGGCGATGTTTTTACTATTACAGATTACTCTAGTTGTAAGATAAACACTGAAAGTTATCACTATCTGCAAAGTATAAGAATATTATTTGGAGTTTTCTTTAATGTACTTATGTTTATAAGTATAATTTTCTTCAATATTTTATTACAAGTTATTTTAAGTGAAAGAATTTCTGAAATTGGTGTTTATAGAAGCGTTGGATCTACTAGTAAAGATATTAAATATTTATTCTTCATTGAAATATTGTTTGAAATAATACTTGCAACAGCAATGAGTATTTTCATAATATACTTTGCTAATCAAGTAGTTAATGCTTTATTCCTAACAGCGATTAATCAAGGAAGTGGAGTTATTACCTTTGCTGGTATGAAATTAAGTATTGGTACGGATTCTTCAATAACACAAATTAGTATGTTTAATTTAGCATTTTATGTTGTAGTTGTATTTGCGTTAATTGGATTCTTGAGTAATAGAAACGTAAGTAAATTAGCGAATACCAAGCCAATTGATATATTGAGAGAGGTGGAGTAGATGAAAACAATACATAGATACTTTGTATTACTAGTAATTGTACCACTCGTAATCTTCTTAGGAAGTTGCAGTAAAACCGCAGAAAATGAACATTTACCTGAATATTGTCAAACATATTCTGGTTTTATGGCTACGGCTAGTAAAGATTTATATGATTTAATTGGCGGTATTGATAGACAGCACTATTTAAGTGTTATTTCTGAGATAGAATTGGAATTTGATGTTGATGAGCCTGGAGTTGAGATTGATTTAGATGGAATTCAATGTTTCCAAAACTTAACTTCATTAACTCTTATTGGACAAAGCTTTAAGGATATTAGTCCTATTAGTGCATTAAAGAACATTCAAAAGATAGTTTTAATTGATACTTCTATTGTTAGTATTGATAGTTTTAAAAACCTTAGTAAAGTTAACGAATTAACAATTTCCAACACAAAAACACTTCAAAGTGTTGATGGTGTTGAAGAAATGACTAAATTAACAAGGCTTGATCTAAGTGATAATGGGATTGTAAATATTGATGGATTAAATAATCTAGTTAATTTAACCGAATTAGTTCTTACTAATAATGAAATCACTTATCTACCTTCAATTAATAGATTAGAATTCTTAGAAACGCTTGATGTAAGTAATAATTCGATAGAAAGACTAGGGGAAGACTTAAGTGGTCTTAGTAATCTTACAGAATTTATTGCTCGCGATAATCAAATTTGTGATTTAAGTACTTTAGATGATTTGGTTAGTCTTGAAATTCTTGATTTAAGTGAAAATGACCTAGGATGCCTTGGAGCAGGGATAAGTCCTGACTTTTCTAGTTTAGAAAATGCACCAAATCTAAGAGAAATCTACTTGAATGATAATGAGTTAACTTCTATTGAAAATTTAAGAGGAAAAACATTACCACTTGAAGTATTACATTTAGAAAATAACAATTTAACTGATATTACACCAATAAGTGATTATACTGATATTCAAGAGTTAGTATTGTTTAATAATAATATAGTAGATATTGATGATTTATCAGGAATGACGAATGTTACAGAAATTGATTTATCTGAGAATAGTATTCTTGATTTTTCTGATTTATTAAGTATTCCAAATTTAGAGTTTATTGATTTAAGTGATAATAATATTACAGTAATTCCAGACATGAGTGATTCTTGGCTTAATTTACGTGTGCTAGACTTAGATGGCAATGATATTATTGATACTTCTGGAGTTGACGGACATGTAAATTTAAGAGAGTTAGTTCTTTCAAATAATGGAATGACTGAGTTAATAGGGATTAGTAATTTACCACGTCTTGAAAGTTTAGTTATGTTCCAAGAGATTCCGGAAATCATACCTGAAGATTTTGAGTTTGAAGATAATCCAAATGATATTTCTGTTATAAGAGATTCTTTCAATAACTTGCCATTACTTGAATTAACTGATGAACTTGATGTATTTGATTTTGGATTTGAACTTGGATCAAATATTGAGATATATGGATCTATTAATGATATTGATAATGTCGGAACAATAGATTTTTCTGGTATGGAAATTGATATCATTGATGAATTTTCTATAAATCTAAATAGTTTACTTGCAATTGATGTAAGTGATAATAATATTACAGATATTTCCTTCATTTTAGGAAATCCAAGCCTTCTAAGATTAGATATATCAGATAATAGTATTTCTAATTTATCTGTGATTAGCGGTGTAGATACATCTGACTTAGATGATTTAGATCAAATAGAAGCAGCTAATATTACAACATCAAACGTACTACTTAATGCGTTTATTGAATTACCAGAACTAGGTCGTTTAAACCTTAATGGAACAAATATTACTTCAATCGAAAATTCTTTCAATGACTTGAATGAATTAACAGATTTAGGTATAGATTCTCAGGTTTTGGGAAGTATTATTAATTCATTTAATAATTTATATGCAGTTCATACAGTGAATAACATTATCAGTTTTTCAGATAGTCAAATCGGAATAATAACTGATAGTTTTAATAATGGATTATACGAACAAATTGTTATACAAGATAATATTCCAGGTATTACTGAAACAATTATTAGTAATTCATTTAATGGGTTAGATGTAGCGAATAATACTAGTATTTTGATATCAGGAAATGATTTCAAAACCATTGAAGGAAGTTTCAATGATACAACAACAGCAAATCTCTTCTTAGGTGGAAACGGAATTGAAACAATAACTACAAGTTTTGAAAATCTGGAAGCTTCAGTTATGCTAAACCTTCAAAGTAATGAGATAGAAAATATAATTGGACTTAATACTGTGACATCAATTGCAACTTTAGATTTAAGTGGAAATCGCCTAACAACGGTCTCTTTCCTAGATGGAATTACAGGTCTTGAGTCATTAGACATTTCGAATCAGTATGATAGTGGATTGGATGCTTTAACTTTAAATGATATTGATGGAATAAATAATATGCCTTTACTTACCGAAATAGTAATGGAAGAAATGTTGATTCTCACAATTGATGGATTTAAGACAATAGGTATTGACGTCTTTGTTCTAAGCGATTTAGAAAATGAAGGAGGTATTATTACTAGTATATCTCCAACATCGTTTTTGAATTCTTTAGTTACAGATTTAGATTTAAGTGGACACGAAATAGACGATGTTAGTTTCTTAAGTAATTTTAGTCTTCTTACTGATTTAGCTATTGCAACAGATATAGCTGATTTAAGCGATTTCGAAGGAACATTATTTGAAAGCACATTAGATTCGTTATCACTTAGTAATGTTCAAGAAGTTACTGATTTCGGATATTTAAGCGGGTACGATATTTTAACTTTCTTTGATTTCTCGAGTGATTTAACAACGACTATTAATAACTTTGATGAGTTAGATTCATTAACTAATTCTAACTTCGAAGATAGAGCTTCAATTACATCCATAACAGACAGTTTTAATGATATGGGAAGTTTAAATCTAAGTAACGATTATCTTTCAATATTCACAAGTTTAGCCAATATAGGGACGAGCTTTGATATTTATGACATTTCTGGAAATATTGAAGTTGGTGGAGAAATTATAATTGTAGATAGTTTTAATAACGTTGGGGCACTTACGCTTGATAGTGGAACTGAAACAGCAGTTAACTTCGATGTTTCTAGTTTCGAAAATATCAATACAATGAATATTGCGGATAGTTATTATGATAGTTATGGATTCTTAGATTCATATTTATCACTAAATACTCTTACAATTCAAGATTTGAGTAAAAATATTACTGATTTATCCAATAATAATATAACAACTTTGGATATAGCAAATATTAATCCAATAGTTACTGTTTTAACTGTTGATATCGCTGATACAGGCTCTATATCATATGATACTACTGTAGCTGTGACGTTAACACTAACTACTGATAGTAATAATCTTGATTTAAATTCTACTAATGGAGAAGTAATTCTTGAATTAGATAATAGTACTGTAAGTTTTAATGGAGAATTAAACATTTTAACTGTAAATAGTGCTAATTTAGTGAGTGCAAATCTAGTTGATATGGCTACAACCAACATGACATTCAATGCTGATTTACTAAATCAAATATCAAGAACTAATACAGCAACTATCAATGCTAATACATTAGAAGTAAATAGCTTAAGTACTACATTAGATATTGATGTAAGAGCTAATACAGTTAATCTATATGATAATCTAGCGACTACATACGATTTAGTAGTAACTGGCGGAGATGCCTATTTGTTTAGTGCTGAAGCTAATTTACTAGTTGATTTTACTGGAGAAGATATGAGTGTAGTTTACGATACATTGGAAACAATAAGCATCAATGGAAATATAAATGATATAATAATTGATTCAAATAATATAGATGATGTAAATTTAAATACAACAGTGGTAAATGGCTTAGATATTACATCATTACAAAGTACATTAAGTGTGGTAGGAACAAGTATTACAACTTTACAGTTAACAGTTGACAATATTACTGATCCAACAATCACAGTTGGTGGAGCTGCAGTTACGTTATCTTCTGCTACAGCTGCTCCATTAAATATGGATATAACTGCAGATGTTCTAGTTCTTGAGACTATTAATTTGCCTAGTTTAGCATTTGACACTGATTCTTCATTAAGTAGTTTAAATCTAACAGATTGATCTAGTGTGAATTCTATAACATATAATACAGCAGATATAACAAGTACTCATCTTGTAAGTGATGAAGCTACAATTTCTATAATTGGAGAAAACATCACGGATTTTGATTTAGATGCTGCTAATTTAACAAATATAACATTTGATACTTCTGGTGCAATTTTAGATATTGATAGTTCTACGGTTGTTATTGCAGCTGATATAATAGCTACTACAGTAGATATTGATAGTGCTGGGTTAACTGATTTAACGCTTACTAATACTTCGTCAATTGAAACTTTGAATGTATTAAATAGTTCTATTGTGGATAATCTATCATTTGGAACTGCAAATATTGATAATTTGAATGTTGATAGCAATGCAGCTAATATGACTATTTCATCGGTTAATTCACTGGAAACGGCTTTAAATGGAAATAGTTTCATAAGTGTTATAACTGATTTAGGAACAAATAATTTACAATTTACATCAAGTAAAACAACAAGCATGTCATTTGATATAACAGCAAGTGATGTTGATTTAACAACAAGTTTAAATACAATTAGCATTGATAATGCTAGTAGTATTGATAATTTAACTGCCTCTTCTGATACATTAGCAAATGTTTTAGCTGGAAGTGCAACGATTACATCATTAGTAATTGATGGAAGTTCTAACTCTCTTGGTGTATCTGGTAGTAATTTAACTACATTGGTAGTAGATGATCCTTTAATTACAACATTTGATGCTGATGTTGGGTTAACAACTGATGTTGATTTTAATACATTGGCGGCATCAGAGGTTACTATTACAACATCAAGTGAAGATATTTCAATTACTTCACCAGGTGATATTTCGTTAACTAGTGCGACACTTATTAGTTCTACTATTAATATTGGTGTAAGTGATGCAAGCTTTTCTTTAAGTAAAGCAGCGTTAGATTATACATTAGAAGGAACAATGGGATACGCAACTATCAATTCAAGTACAATGAATAACTTTATTGTAGGTACTGGATTATCAATAAATACTCTTGAATTAACCAATGACAATATTAATTCTCTAGACTTAAGTCCTGGGGTAATAAGTAATCTAGTAGTTACAAGTGCTAATGCCTCGATGGATATACTGGGAAATAGCTTAGCTACTATCATTATGAATATGAGCAATTTGGATAATGTAACTATAAATAGCTCATACAATGGTGCTTCAGTTGATGTAAATACATTTGCTGCATCCCTTAGTTTAAATGGAGAAATTGATAATGCAACAATTGTTGGAAATAGCTTAAACTCTATTGAACTTAACGGAATTATTGGAAATGTAGACGTTAGTGGTTCTAGTTTAACTAGTGTAGATTTAACTAATGCTGATTACAATAATTTAGTATTAGATTGTGATATTTTAGCTAATTTAGACACTTTAACAAGTGTGTCAACTAGTTTAGAAGTTACAACAACTATAAATGATTTTAATTTAACATCAAATATCCCAACACTTGATTTTGTTGGAGACTCAATAGATAACTTTATTTTAACAACGACAGCAACTGCAATGAATATAACTACTACAAA
>DAOWHG010000028.1 GCA_030641535.1 Mycoplasmatota bacterium
CAGATAGAACACAAACAATAGTATTAAAAGATATGTACAAATAGAAAAGGATTTTCAATTGAAAATCCTTTTTTTTTTATAACTTTTTATCTACTGCGGTAGCCAAGATTCGTGCTTTTTCCATTAATGCATCAAATTTCTTTGGTTTAAGCGATTGAGCCCCATCACTAAATGCTTTTTCTGGCTCGTGATGAACTTCTATAATTAATCCATCAGCTCCAGCTGCAATACTTGCAAGAGAAAGACTCTCTACTAAATCCCATTTCCCAGCAGCATGAGATGGATCAATTATCACTGGTAAATGGCTTACCTTCTTAACAATTGGAACTGTAGAAATATCTAAAGTATTTCTTGTATAAGGTTCAAAAGTACGAATTCCTCTTTCACACAAGATTACATTATTATTACCACCTGCCATTATATACTCAGCGCTCATAAGCCATTCTTCAATAGTATTTGAAAATCCTCGTTTAAGTAAAATTGGTTTATCTATTTTTCCTAATTCCTTTAACAAAGAGAAATTCTGCATGTTTCTTGCTCCAATTTGGATTACGTCTACATATTTTAAGAAGTCTTCAATGTTATCTTTATCCATTAATTCAGATACAATTGGTAAATCATACTTTTTACCAATATCATAAAGTATCTTTAATCCTTCAATTCCCATTCCTTGGTAAGAATAAGGAGATGTACGAGGTTTAAATGCCCCACCCCTTAGTAGCTTTGCACCAGACTCTTTAACTGCTTTAGCGATGATATCTACTTGTTCATATGATTCAACACTACATGGTCCTGCAATTACAACTATCTCTTTTCCGCCAATTTTCACTCCATTAACATCAATAATTGTATCTTCTGATTTGATTTTACGGTTAACCTTCTTAAACGGCTCTTGAATTCGAATTACACTATCAACACAGTGAAAACCATATAAACTACGTGTATCAAAACCAGCAGTGTCCCCAACTACGCCATATACCTGATATGTTTCACCAAAACTAGAATGAATATCAAACCCTAAATCCTTTAAATGGTTTAGTAAATTAGTGACATCTTGTTGATCTGCATCTCTTTTTATCTTAACAATCATTTCTCTTCACCTTCTTTTAATAGATATTTGATACCTTCTTCATAACTTTTAAATCCTAATCCAATAATATGGGTAATACAAGCATTTCTTATTACTGATTTCTTTCTAAAATCTTCACGATTATTAATATCCGATAAATGAACTTCAATAACTGGAATTTGTATTGATTTAATTGCATCATATAGGGCATAAGAATAGTGGGTAAACGCTCCAGCATTGAGGATTACACCATCAAACCTATCGTTACCATAATGTAACAAATCAATTAGAATACCTTCTAAATTTGATTGTTTAATGTCCAATGTTATAGGATATATGTCTTCTAAGCTCTTAAGATATGTTTCTAAATCTTCATAAGTCTTAGTTCCATATATTTTTGGCTCACGAATACCTATCATATTTATATTTGGGCCGTTAAGAATTAATATATTCATTTAATTTCACCTCTATTTTGTGAAGAGTTTCGATTTCGTTATAACTATCCTTAATAACAATTATATCTGCATATTGATTATATAGATTATATCTATCATTATAGAGTCTCTCAATGTTATTTTTATCCTTTAATAAAGGTCTATTCTTAGGATTGAAAGTTTTCAACATTTCTAAAGAAACGTCTAGGAATATTATTATACCATTTTGTTTTAAATAATCTATATTTTTTTTATCTAAAATTGCTCCACCACCAACGGAAATCGCTAAATTGTGCTGTTTTGATGTTTCTATTATATTTTGAGTCTCGATGGATCTAAATGCTTTTTCCCCTTTTGTTTGGAAAATAGAGCTGATTGATTGATGCTCATTACTTTCAATTAACTTATCGATATCAACTAATTGTTTATCATAATTATTTGCTAATAAATTAGCGAAATAGGACTTTCCACTCATAGGCATTCCTATTAATACAAAATTGACAACATCTAATAAGATTGATTTATATAAATTCAATGTAACCTCGTCTTTATGTTTTACGTTATGAAAAATTTCTGAAGTTTTTACTGCTTGATGAACCAACATTAATAATCCGTTAATTGATTTAATATTTCTTTTTCTTGCAGAATTGAGAATTTTAGTTTCAAGAGGATTATAAATTAGATCAACTACAGCATCTAAGTTTTTAAAATTATCTAAATCTATTTCTAATGAATTATCGTTGCTTGGATACATTCCTACAGGTGTAGTATTGAAAATTACATCAATATTTTGATGAATTTTTACCGATTGAAAATCAATCTCTTCTTCTTTAGGATTTCTTGCAGAAACAATGATATTAGCTGCATTTAAATCAGAACACAAAACCTTTATTGTTCTACTTGTAGAGCCATTCCCGAGTATTAACACTCTTTTGTTTTTTATTGTTATATTGTTGTGTTTCAACATAAACAATAGACCATCGTAATCAGTGTTATAACCATGAAGTTTGCCCTCAATATTTACGATTGAGTTCACAGAGTGGGTTCTTGTAGCTGTTTCACTCAATTTATCGCAATATGGGATCACATCATTTTTGTATGGGATAGTAATATTAATTCCTTTGAATTCTTTTTCGTGAAAAAAAGAATCTAATTCATTTAATTCAATTAGATTATATTTTTCATTCGATAGTTTTTCATGAATTACTTTAGAATAGCTATGTTCTAGTTTTTTTCCTATTAATCCATACATAATAACACTACTTTCTTTGAAGGCTCTTACTCTCTCCCATAATCGCTTTATAAACTACACCAATCTCTGGGAAATGGCCATATTTAGAAGTCTTTTTAAGTATTAAATCTTCTCTTTTTGTGTCCAAAACAGATGTTTTGGCGCGGGATTTTAATTGTCCTACTTGAACTGAGAGAGAAAACCTTTCTTCAAGTAAAGGCATTAGTTTTTGGTCTATTTCATCAATTAAAACTCTTAAATTTTCTATTTTATCCATGAATAACCCTCTTCTCTTACTATTAATTCCAAAATTGCATATGAAGTAATAGCATTTATAACATGAATTACTCTATGAATGATAGCAGGATCATGTCTTCCTTTTAAGCTAAGTTTAACTTCTTCCATAGTTGAAATATTAACAGTATTCTGTGTTTTTCCAATTGAGGCAGTAGGCTTAATTGCAACCTTAAAAGTAATTGGCATACCGTTTGAAATACCACCTTGAATACCACCGGAATTGTTTGTCTTTGTTTTTATTGTTTTGTCATCAATGTAGAAATTATCATTTGCTTCAGATCCAAATAACTCTGTAATAGCAAACCCTTTGCCAAATTCGACACCTTTTACTGAAGGTATACTAAATAGCAAATGTGAAAGAACACTTTCGATTGAATCAAAGAAAGGAGACCCATATCCAGGGTTTAATCCTAAAACCATTGTTTCAAGAGTTCCACCAACACTATCTTTGTTTTCTTTTGCTTTAAGGATAATTGACTCAAACATTTCTGTTTGTGTACTATCTAATACTGGGAATTGGCTAGAATAAAGCCTTTTTAATATATCTTCTGTAACTTCTAAATCGCTAAAATTCATATCTTTTTGATCTTTAATACTTGAAATATGTGATCCAATTATAATTCCTTTTAAAGATAATAATTGAGCTGAAATAGCACCTAAAATAACTAAAGGAGCAGTTAAACGACCTGAAAAATGGCCTCCACCACGAAAATCTTGATTTCCAGCATATTTTACATATGCTGTGTAATCGGCATGGGATGGTCTTAATATTTCAGGATTGTAATCAGCTGATTTTGTATCTTTATTCGGAATAATAAAAGTAAGGGGAGTTCCTGTAGTTAAGCCATTATAGTATCCACTAACAATTTCATAACCATCTTGTTCTTGCCTAGAAGTAGATAAACTTGATTTTGGTCTTCTTCTATAAAGAGCATCATTAATGCTTTGCAAATCAAGTTTTATGCCAGCAGGCATGTTATTAATAACTATACCAATGGCACTACCATGCGATTCTCCGAATAAATTAATCTCTATTGCTTTTCCAAATGTACTCATATTCTCACCTACAAATAGTATTTTATTTCTTCAATATTAATTGATTTTATTATACTTCGTCCTAATTCTTCAACCAAGATTATATTTAAAGTGTTCTGTGAAGCTTTCTTATCTGTTTTAATATATTCATATAATTCTTCTATATCATATTCATAATGAGTTGGAAGACTATATTTTTTTAGAATTCTTATTAAATCTTCGTAATAATCATAATTTTTCGATATCAATGCCATACCTATTGATATAGATTCTCCATGTAAAAGTTCATATTTTGAATATTTCTCAATAGCATGTCCTATTGTATGTCCAAAGTTTAATAATTGTCTTTCGCCCTTATCGAATACATCCTTTATAACTAAGTCTTTTTTAATATTGATACATTTTTCAATGTATTTTTCAATATTTATGTATATATCTTCTTCTAAAAGACTTTTAAATAGCGATTTATCAGCAATTAAACCGTATTTAATCATTTCAGCAATTCCGTTGTTGTATTCTCTTGGGGCAAGTGTTTTTAATGTATTTGGGTCTATTAATACCATTTTAGGTTGATAGAAAGATCCGATTGCATTTTTCATTGATGTTGAATTAATCCCTACTTTACCACCTATACTACTATCAATTTGAGATAATAATGTTGTTGGTATTTGAATAAAATCTACACCTCTCATGTATATACTAGCAATAAAACCTGCTAAATCACCAACAACACCACCTCCAAGAGCTATAATGAGGCATTTTCTGGTTATTTTAGATGTTATCATATCTTCGATTATTGAATAAACTATTTCCATTGATTTTGAGTTTTCCCCTTGAGGAACTTCAAATATCGTTGGATTGTCTATTTGACTCGTAATGGTGTTTAGATATATTTTTGGAATAAAATCATCTGTTATTATAACTATTTGTCTATTTACGTCAATATAACCAGATATATCAAAAAGAAGTTCACGTTTTATGTAAACATTATATGAATCGTCTTTAATGGGTATATTAATTATTTTCATAGAATCACTCCTTATATGATTTTGTATTTTCCACCAAGGGATTTATAATCCTCAAAAAAGCCGGGATATGACTTAGATACTGCGTTTGCATTTGTAAGTATTATCTTATTTTTACACTTCAGAGCTGCCATACTTATCATCATTGCAATACGGTGATCGTTATAAGAATCTACGGTAACTCCACCAAGAAGTGTTGATTTTCCGGTGACTATTATCTCAGTTTTTGTAGATTTTATATCTGCACCAAGTTTTTTTAGGGTTGAAACAGTCGATTTTACTCTATCTGATTCTTTTAGTCTTAATCTGGAGATGTTTTTTATGTGAGTTGTACCTTTACTTAATGCTGCTAGGA
The DNA here is from genome assembly GCA_030641535.1 of Mycoplasmatota bacterium. Taxonomy (GTDB): domain Bacteria; phylum Bacillota_I; class Bacilli_A; order Izemoplasmatales; family Izemoplasmataceae; genus JAFGXW01. The sequence goes on from DAOWHG010000028.1 coordinate 5,447, forward strand.
GTGTAATTATCGGACCCAAATCAGGACAATCAGCTAAATCAATTGTTGAGGATTTAGTATTTGAAAGTTCAGTAATGTAGCCGTTTTCCAGGTATATAACTTTCCCTTTCATCTGCTTTATGAATTCAATTATAATTCTATCTCCTTGTTTTGAAGTGTGTACTAAGTCACACACTTTTACCAGTCCACTAATTACTCCTCCAACTAAATGGAATGCAGCCTGAGAGAAATCGCCCTCTACAGTGTAGTTTGTTGGCTTGTATGATTGATTTCCTTCAATAAAATAGCCATTCTCAATTTCGTCTATTTCTATTCCGAATTTTTCCAAGATATCAATTGTAAGATCAATGTAGCTTTTTGACTCTAATTTACCATCAATTATTATCGTTGAATTACCTTTTATTAGAGGTAAAGCGAACATCAATCCGCTGAAAAATTGCGAACTAACATTTCCTTTAAGTATATATGTGCGGGCCTTTATTGAGCCGTTTACCGTTATTTTATTATTATCAATATTGAACACATTATTGTCTTTCTTAAAGATATCCTGATAGATTGATTGAGGACGATTCATTAAAGATTTGGCACCTGTAAAAATTACTTCTTTCTTTGAGAGTGAAAATAATGGTATTAAAAATCTCAATGTAGAACCAGATTCATTACAATCCACAAGTTTTGATTGATATTTTATCTTCTTTACGCCGTTAACTGTGATTTTATCGTTGTTTTTTTCGAACTTCACACCCAATAATTCAAGTGCTTTAATAGTTGCAATTACATCATCTGAGTAAACAAGATTACTTATTGTACTTGTCCCCTTAGATAAAGCTGCACAAATAAGAGCACGATGACTTAAACTTTTAGAAGGAGGAGATTTAATTTCACCGTCTAAAGAACTGGGGAACAGCTCTATATCTAGGTTTTTATTCATTTGATTTTACCTCTTTTTAATGTTGCCGAACGCATTAATTCCTTAAGTCCTTCAAAGTCTTTAGCGTTTATTGCATCCTTTAATATGTCTAATTCTCTCTCGAATTTATTGATATGCTTTAACAGAAAGTCTTTATTTTTAATAAACAACTCTGCCCAAAGATCTTCATTGATTTTCGCAATTCTAGTTAAATCTTTATAAGAATCGCCTATAAACAGGGATGTATTGTACTTTTCATCATCACTATTAACTAAGGATATGGCAATAGCGTGAGTTAATTGAGATGTGAATCCGATAATATCATCGTGAGCAACATCAGAAATTTGTGAAACTGATGAGAATCCCATTTGTTTGGCCAAGATAGTGATTACATTTATTGCTTCTTCAGAATTCCATTTTGTTGGTGTTATTACGAAGTTTGCACCTTGGAAAATGGCTTCATCAGAGTTTATAACTCCACTTGTCTCTTTTCCTGCCACAGGATGGGTAAAGACGAATTCTACATCATCATCTTTGTAAATATCTAAAGAATCAATGATGTTTCTCTTAATACCTACAACATCTGCTATGATAGCTCCACGTTTGAAGTTGTTAATATTTTTTCGAATAAATTTGATTGTTTCTTCAGGATATAAGCAGATAAAAACAACATCTACATTTTTTAAGATGTCTTTAGGATTTTTGTCTCCAAAATCGATAATATTATGTTGTAAAGCATAATCCAAAGATTTTTGATCAATATCAATTCCGTAAATTTTATAACCATACTTCCTTAAACTTTTTGCATATGATCCACCTATTAAGCCAAGTCCTACTATTCCAATATTCATATTATCACCCAATTTTTTGTATGTTTCTATTATACTATATAAATATTATAATGATAGTAATTATTTTGTAAGCGTTTTACAATTATCTATTGCAATTTTAGGGGTCTTGTGGCAAAATCATTATAGTATGTACAAAAACAATTGGAGGTATTAATATGGAAAATGTAGATTTAAAAATAGCTCAAGAGGCTAAAATGGAGAAGATAGTAGATATAGCTTCAAAATTAGGATTAGCTGAAGACGATTTAGAACTTTACGGAAATTATAAAGCTAAAATTGATTTAGGTATAATGAAAAAACTAAAAGATGTTGAAAATGGGAAAGTTATCCTAGTTACAGCGATTAACCCTACACCTGCAGGTGAAGGAAAATCAACAACAACAGTAGGATTAGGACAAGCTTTTACTAAAATTGGAGAAAATGCAATTATTGCATTAAGAGAGCCGTCTTTTGGCCCTGTTATGGGTGTAAAAGGAGGAGCTGCTGGTGGAGGTTACAGTCAAGTTGTTCCTATGGAAGATATTAATCTTCACTTTACTGGAGATATTCATGCAATTACAACTGCAAATAACGCCATTAGTGCAATTATTGACAATCATATTCATCAAGGAAATGTTTTAAATATTGATCCAAGAAGAATTAGTTGGAAAAGAGCGATTGATATGAATGATAGAGCTCTTAGAGATATTGTTATTGGACTTGGTGGTATTGGGAATTCTTTACCAAGACAAGATGGATTTAATATTTCAGTTGCATCAGAAATAATGGCTGTACTATGCTTAGCAACAGATCTTAGTGATTTAAAACTTAGAGTTAAAAAAATCGTAATTGGGTATACATATAATAGATTACCAATAACTGTAGGAGATTTAGGTGTTGAAGGTGCAGTGGCATTGATATTAAAAGACGCTGTTAAACCTAATTTAGTTCAAACACTAGAAAACACGCCTGCTTTAATTCATGGTGGACCGTTCGCGAATATTGCACATGGATGTAATAGTATTATTGCAACTAATATGGCTAGAAAATTAGCTGATTATGTAATTACTGAAGCTGGATTTGGTGCTGATTTAGGTGCTGAAAAATTCTTAGATATAAAAACTAAACAAGCTGGATTTGAACCTGCTGCTGTAATTATTGTTGCGACAATAAGAGCACTTAAAATGCATGGTGGAGTTAATAAAAAAGAATTAGGCGGAGAGAACGTTGAAGCGCTTATTCAAGGTATTCCTAATCTTGAAAAACACATTGATTCTATGAAATTGTTTAAGGTACCTTATGTAGTTGCAATAAATAGTTTCATTACTGATACAGCTGCTGAAACAAAAGCATTAGAAGATTATTTAAAAGAAAATAATCACCCATATTCACTTAGTGAAGTTTGGGAAAAAGGTGGAGAAGGAGCTGTTGATTTAGCTCGTAAAGTAATCCATGAAATTGAAACAAAACCAAATAATTTTGAGAGAATGTACAATGATGAAGATACTATAAAAGAAAAAATTGAAAAAGTTTGTACAAAAATATATGGAGCTAAGAATGTTGAGTTTACTTCAGCTGCAAGAATTCAACTTAGAAGATTTAGAAGACTTGGTTGGGACAACTTAGGAGTTTGTATGGCAAAAACTCAATACAGTTTAAGTGATAACCCTAAATTATTAGGAAGACCAGAAGGATTTACAATAACTGTTAAAGAGTTAAGACCATCAGTTGGAGCAGGATTTATTGTTGCTTTAACAGGTGATGTTATGACAATGCCAGGATTACCAAAAATACCTTCAGCGCTAGCTATGGACGTTGACGAGGATGGAAACGCACAAGGATTATTTTAAAAAAGGACATTTGTCCTTTTTTTATAATTAAGTATTGTGTTTGACACACTACTGTGCTAAGATGGGTATAGGAGGTAATGCTTATGAATGCGCAATTCAAAAGAGGAATAGTTGAACTATGTGTTTTATCTGAGTTAATTATGGAGGACATGTACGGATACAAAATTATCAGCAATATATCCAAAGATATTGATGTGAATGAGAACACAATATACCCTATTTTAAGACGTTTAACAAAAGAGGGGTATTTTACTACTTATTTGGTTGAATCCGATCTAGGAGCTCCCCGAAAGTACTATAAAGTAACTAAAAAAGGATTTGATCATTACTTAGAATTAAGAGATTCTTGGGATCAATTTATTGGGGGAGTATATGAAATATTGAATAAAGGAGGAAAAAAGAATGAACAAATTTTTGAAAGATTTGGAAAAAGAGTTAAATAAATTAAAAATTAATAAAAGTGACATAAAGGAAATACTAGAAGATCATAAAGAAATGATTGATGCAGCTAAGAATGATGGATTAGATGAAAAACAAATAGAGGAAAAATTTGGTAATCCAGAAAAATTAGCCAAAGACATCTTTGAAGATACTTCAGATATTAATGAAAAAGCGAGTATAAATTTTGACGATGTTGATTCATGTGTAAATGAAAGCACTGACAAATATAACTTAGTTAAGGTGTTTCCCGTTGTTACGGATAAGTTTTCTGTGAATATAGGACTTGCTTTTACAGATTTAAGTTTTACCGCTTATGAAGGAGATAGTATTCAAGTTTTTGAGAAAGATGTAAAAGATATTAAACATTATACTATTTCATTTGAAAATGAATTATTTACTTTAAAAAGAAATAAATCACAAGTATTATTTAATTTTACTAGAAGAAGTGCACGTTTTCTTGTTTTAGTACCAAACACAGTTGAAATGAATAAATTTGAATATAAAACAGTTTCAGGAGATGCTAATATTAACGCAATTGCTACAACTGATTTTTATATTAAATCAACTAGTGGAGATATTCAAATTACAAACCTTGAATCTGTTAAAATTAAGATTTCCACAGTAAGTGGAGATATGAAAATGGCTAGAGTAAAAGGAGAAGCTCTTGAAATTTCTTTAATCAGTGGAGATTTAAAACTAGAAAAAACAGTTATTGATGGAGAAATAAACTTCCATTCAGTAAGTGGAGATGTTTTTTTGTCAGAGGTAGAATGTAAAGAAGCTCATGTTAAAACTGTAAGTGGAGATATAAAAGGGAAAGAATTTTATCCTAGTGAAATATCACTTAAATCAGTAAGTGGAGATATCAATATAGCAAATATGGACAAAAACAAAAAAATTACAGTATTAAGTAAAAAATCCGTATCAGGAGATATTGAAATCAATTAAATATTCCACTTTTTACTAGAATAAATGATATAATAGACAAAAGGAGTGATACAGTGGAGCAAGTTACAAAATTTAAAGAGATGCTTATGAAACAAAAAGCTTATGGATACGTTTTAAATGTCACTGGATGGGATTCAAATACAGAGGCACCTAGAGGAGCATTTGCTAGAAGAGCAGAAATGCTTGGAGTTATTAGTGGAGAACTATTCCAATTACAAACAAGTAAAGAATATCAAGATGTAGTATATGGCTTATTTAAGAAGTTAGATAAACTTGACGATATTACACAAAGACAAATTAAAAAGGCTAAAAAAGATTTAGATAAAATGATTAAAATTCCTCAAGATGAGTTTATTGAGTTTAATAAATTAATAAACTTGTCACAATTAGTTTGGCAAGATGCTAAAAAGAACAATGATTACGACTCTTTTAAAGGAAATTTAGAAAAAATTGTTGAATTTACAAAGAGATTTATTAAATATTTTGAGATTGATGATCTTCCATATAATATTTTATTAGATGAATTTGAAGAAGGAATGTCAATGAAAGAGTATGATGCATTTTTCAATATTATTAAGAGAGATTTAGTACCATTCGTTAAAGAAGTTTTAAATAGTGGTAAAACGCTTAATGATGCTTTTATTACGGATACTTATGACGCAGAAACACAAAAGAAATTTGCAGATTATTTGATTGATGTAGTAGCATTTAATAGAGACAATGGATTGATGAAAGAAAGTGTACATCCGTTTACTTGGAATACTCATAGTGGCGATGTAAGATTTACTACAAGATATTTAGAAAATTATATGTTTTCTTCAATATTTGCAGCAATTCATGAACTAGGTCACGCAACTTATGAACAACAAATAGATCCTAAATGGGATAATACAAACCTAAATGGTGGAACTTCAATGGGTATTCACGAATCACAATCACGTTTTTATGAGAACATCATTGGGAGAAGTATTGAGTTTTGGGAAGTGCATTACCCTAAATTAGTAGAATTATTCCCAGAACAGCTTAAAGAGGTCTCTCTAGATGATTTTTACAGAGGTGTAAATAAAGTTGAAGCTTCATTTGTTAGAGTTGAAGCAGATGAATTAACATATTCTATGCATATTATGCTTAGATATGAAATCGAAAGAATGCTTATTTCTGATGAAATTACAGTTGAAGAATTACCAAAAGTATGGAATGAAAAAATGGTGGAATACCTTGGTATAGAACCGAAAAACGATACTGAAGGAGTACTTCAAGATGTGCATTGGAGTTATGGTATGATTGGATACTTCCCGACATATGCTCTAGGTAGTGCTTATGCTGCACAATTCTATTACACAATGCAAAAAGAAATGAATATTGAAGAATTAGTAAAAGGAAATGAGATTAAAACAATTAATAATTGGCTGAAAGAAAAAATTCATAATTTTGGTAGCAGTAAAACACCTAAAGAATTATTATTAGAAGTTACTGGAGAAGAATTTGATGCTAAATATTATGTTAAGTATTTAAAAGAAAAATACACAAAATTATATTTATAGGAAACAGCATAACAAAAGCAAAAGATAGTCATATACTTATGATTATCTTTTTTCTTTTTGTCTATATCATATATATATGACTAATGATATAATGTATACGAGGTGATAAAATGGTTTATAAGGATTTAGCATTTAATGAGTATGCAGATAAAATGTTTGATCAACTACAAAAAGGAGCTTTTATTACAACCAAAAAAGGAAAAAAGGTTAACACAATGACAATTGCCTGGGGTGGAATAAATTTTGTTTGGAGTAAGCCTGTTTTTATTGCTTATGTGAGATATACAAGAGACACATACCAAATGATTGAAAGCACAGATGAATTTACTATCAGTGTTCCGCTAAACAAGGACCTTGATAAGGAATTAAGTTATTGTGGTTCGAAATCTGGTAGAGATTATGATAAGATTAAAGAGTGTAATTTGAGTTTAAGAGATTCAAGAGTGATTAAAACTCCAATTTTAGACGATTGTGAGTTACATTACGAATGCAAAGTAATATACAAACAGGCTATGGAACCAGGAAACATTATCCAATCTGTTAAGGATAGATATTATAAGACAAATGATTATCATGTCATATATTATGGAGAAATAGTCGATTCATACATAATAAAAGGAGAAAAATAATGGGAGAAATTATTAGTGGTAAAGAATTATCGAGAGAAGTTAGAGAAGAAGTAAGAGTAGAAGTTGCCAATTTAAAAGCTACTTATGGAGCCGTTCCCCATCTTGTAGTTGTTTTAGTAGGAAATGATCCTGCAAGTGAATCTTATGTTAAAGCTAAGAAAAGAGCTTGTATTAAAGCAGGAATGGAAAGTACAATAATTAGAAAAGAATCAGACATTTCAGAAGAAGAATTATTAAAGATTATTAATGATTTAAACGATGATGAAGGAGTTCATGGAATTTTAGTTCAATTACCAATACCAAAACACATTAATGAAAATAAAGTAATTGATGCTATTTCAATTGAAAAAGATGTCGATGGATTTCATCCGTTAAATGTTGCCTATATGCATTTAGGAAGACCTGCGATATTACCTGCTACACCAAAAGGAATTATGACAATGTTAAAAAGTAAAAACATTGAATTAAAAGGTAAGGATGCACTTATTATTGGTAGAAGCAATTTAGTAGGAAAACCTGCAGCTATGCTATTAATGGGACAACACGCAACAGTAACAATTGCTCATTCAAGAACACAAAATCTTAAAGATAAATGTTTACAAGCAGACATAATTGTTGCAGCTGTTGGTAGAGCTCATACTGTTACTAAAGATATGGTAAAACCTGGAGCTGTTATTATTGATGTTGGAGTTAACAGAGTTGACGGTAAACTTATTGGAGATTGTGATTTTGATGATCTTAAAGATATCGCTTCATTCATAACACCTGTTCCTGGTGGAGTTGGACCTATGACAATAACATCATTGTTACAAAATACTATAGAATGTTTTAAAGGTATAATCCAAAAATGATTGAACGTTACCGTAGAAAAATAATGTCTGATTTATTTAGTGAAGAAAATAAATTCAACTCACTTTTACTAGTTGAGTTGTTTAGTTTGGATGCATGGAATAAATTAGGTGTAATTCCCACAGAAGATGTTGTGAGTATTTGGGAAAACGCTAAATTTAGCTTAGAACGCATTAAAGAGATTGAAAAAGAAACGAAGCATGATATCGTTGCATTTACAAGAAATATTAGTGAATATTTAGGTGATGAAAAGAAATGGATTCATTATGGATTAACTTCAACAGATGTTGTTGATACTGCGAATGGATACATTTATAAACAAGCAAATGATATTTTATGGAAAGACTTATTAGAGTTTCAAGAAGTTTTAAAAGAAAAGGCTATTGAATATAAAAATACACCATGTATTGGAAGAACACATGGTGTTCATGCAGATATAACATCTTTTGGCTTAAAATGGGCATTATGGTACGATGAATTTAGTCGTCATCTTAATCGATTTTCTCAGGTGAGAGAAGAAATAGAAATTGGAAAAATAAGCGGTGCTGTTGGAAATTTTGCAAATACTCCACCAGAAATCCAAGATTATGTTTGTGAAAAGCTAGAAATAAACTCATCTAAGATATCAACACAAGTATTACAAAGAGACAGACATGCAAATTATATGTCGGAAATAGCTTTAATAGGAGCAACAATAGAAAAAATATCTGTTGAAATAAGACATCTACAAAGGACTGAAGTTAGAGAAGTTGAAGAATATTTTAGTGAAGGACAAAAGGGATCTAGTGCTATGCCACATAAAAGAAACCCAATTTCTTCAGAAAATATGTCTGGATGTTCTAGAGTTTTAAGAGGTTATATGGTAAGCTCTTATGAAAATATCCCTTTATGGCATGAAAGAGACATATCGCATTCTTCTGTTGAAAGAATTATCATTCCAGACGCTATTATGTTGCTTGATTACATGTTAAATAGATACAAAAAAGTATTAAGTAATTTAACAGTTTTCGAGGAGAGAATGCTGCAAAATATTTACTTAACAAATGGAGTGATTTTTTCACAAAGAATCCTTACAAAGCTTATAGATAAAGGCGTTTCCCGTGAAAGTGCATATGATCTTGTTCAGTCTTTAGCGATGATAAGTTTTAATAATGATATTAGTTTTAAAGGATTGCTTTTGAAAGATAAAACAATTACTAAATATATGAACTATTCTGAAATAGAAGAATCATTTAAAATCGAGTACTTTTTAAGAAATATTGACAAAATATACAAGAGAGTAGGAATTTAGAACCAAACGATGTGTTTGGTTTATAATCTATTTAAGAAAGGAGATATTATAATGAAGATATATAGAATGATAATTAGTGTTTTACTACCTTTCTTTCTGCTAATCTTTTTTGCTTCGTTATTAACTACTAAGCCATATCTTCAAATCTCAAAAGGATTATATGAGTCACATGAAGATGTATATTTTGATCACGATTATGCAGTTGATCGAATAATTGGATATTTAAATTATCGATATGATGATCTTGAATTTGGAGTAGACGAATCAGATGATACAGTAATTTTAAGGGAAACAGAAATAGATCATATGGTAGATGTTAAAAATTTATATACAACATTACGAGTATCTGCTTTAATTTCCTTAATTGTAGCTGTTTCCTTGTCAATCATGTTGTATAAAAAGAATTACAAGGAGTTTTATAAAACATTTAAAAACATCTATTTTGCTCCGATGTTCTTCGTTTTATTTGTGGGAGGATATTTGTTAATTGATTTTGACACAGCTTTTACAGCATTTCATCAAATGTTCTTCACTAATGATGATTGGATACTGTATAGTACAGATGTTCTAATAATATTATTACCTCAAAATTTCTGGATGATAAGTGGAGGAATAATATTGGTTCTATTCTCTTTATCAATGGGCTTACTGTATTTTGTAAACGAACTAATTAATAAAAAGAAGGCTTCTTAATTATATATTTTATAATTGTAGAGCCTTTTTTTTATTGTAATTATTGTCTCATTTTGGTACTATTATACACAGTTAGTATTATATATTTTCGAAAATAAGGTTCGACAGTCTCTACCCCGAAGCCGTAAACAACGGGACTATAGTACGATTCATTTTAAAGAGATTATTCTCCTTTTTTTTCAGACTATTTTTTACTAACTAGAGTTAAAAAATAAAGAAAATGGAGGATTTTTTTAATGGAATGGATCAAAACTTACTTTAAGCTAGAAGAAAGAGGCTCTAAAATTAGCACCGAACTTGTTGCGGGATTAACTACATTCTTAGCAATGGCTTATATTTTACCAGTTAACTCATTTATGTTATCAAAAACTGGTATGCCATTAGGTGGAGTATTCTTCGCTACTGCAGTTTCTGCAGCTGTCGCAACATTAGTAATGGGATTCTTAGCTAATTTACCTGTTGCTCTGGCACCTGGAATGGGACTTAATGCATTTTTCACATTTACAGTTGTATTTGGTTATGGTTTATCTTGGGAAGCTGCATTAGGTGCAGTACTTATTTCAGGAATACTATTCTTTATTATTTCTGTTACAGGACTTAGAAAAATTATTATTAATTCGATACCAGTAGGATTAAAATTTGCCGTCGGGGCAGGTATTGGATTCTTCATCACATTTATTGGATTAAAAAATGCTGGAATTATTGTAGACAACCCAGTTACATTTGTTCAATTAGGTGACTTTTCTCATCCAACAGTATTATTAGGAGTATTTGGAATTATTTTAGTTGTTATATTGTACAGTATGGGGAATAAGTTTGCTTTAATTATCTCTATTGTTGTAACAGCAATTGTTGGATTACTTCTTGGATTTATGAACGTTGACATGATGCCTGCATATTCAAGCTTTGGTATGGATGGTGTTTGGACTGGTGCAGGAGAGACTTTCTTCGCAGCATTTAGCGGATTCGGAGACTTATTTAATCATCCAGAAGTAGTAACAATTATCTTCACAATGTTATTTGTTGATTTCTTCGATACTGCCGGAACATTAATGGCTGTTGGAAATCAAGCTGGTTTAGTTAATGACGAAGGCGAAATAATCGGATCTGACAAAGCATTATTAGCTGATTCAATTGGGACAATGACTGGTGCCTTATTAGGTACTTCAAACGTTACTTCATATATTGAATCTGCAACAGGTATTGAACAAGGAGCTAGAACTGGATTAAGTAGTGTTACAGTTGCAGTATTGTTCTTACTTTCTGTATTCTTATACCCATTATTAAGTTTAATTAATGGTGTTCAAGTTGGAATAGATGGTTTTGGAGATCCAATAATGTATAGCCCAGTTACAGCAATGGCTTTAGTAATGGTAGGAGCTTTAATGGTTGGACAATTAAAAGAAATTGATTGGACAGATAAAGCTATAGTTATACCAGCATTCTTAACAATTATATTTATGGTATTGACATTCTCAATTGCGTTAGGTATCGCAGTTGGATTCATATTCTACCCAATAGTTATGATTGCTCAAGGAAAAGCTAAAGAAGTAAATAAAGTAATGTATGCATTAGCAATATGGTTTGTCTTGCAGTTTATTCTTAATGCATTATAAGATATAAAATAATTATGAAAAGAGTAGCTAAA
>DAOWHG010000068.1 GCA_030641535.1 Mycoplasmatota bacterium
AAAGACAAGGTTAATAGGAGGTGCACATATGGCACGTATATCAGGTGTAGATATTCCTAGAGATAAACGTATAGTTATAGCTTTAACTTATGTTTACGGATTAGGAAAAAATACAGCTATAAAAGTATTAGCTGCAGCAGGAGTTTCTGAAGAAACACGAGTTAAGAACCTAACTGAAGATGAGTTAGGTCGTATTCGTACTGAGGTTGCTAATTTTAAAACAGAAGGTGATTTAAGAAGAGAAGTTGCCTTAAATATTAAAAGATTACAAGAAATTGGAAGTTATAGAGGAATGCGTCACCGCAAGGGGTTACCTACACGTGGGCAAAATACGAGAAATAATGCTCGTACACGTAAAGGACCTCGTAGAACTATAGCTAACAAGAAGAAATAGGAGGATAAAATAATGGCACGTAAACAAAGAACGAAACGTCGTGTGAAGAAAAATATTCCTTCAGGAGTAGCACACATTCATTCGACTTTCAATAACACAATAATCACAGTTACCGATCCAAATGGTAACGCTATTGCTTGGAGCAGTGCAGGAGCTTTAGGATTTAAAGGGAGCCGTAAATCAACACCATTTGCTGCGCAAATTGCTAGTGAAGCATGTGCGAAAGCAGCTATGGAACACGGAGTTCAAAGAGTTGAAGTTTCAGTAAAAGGACCAGGTCCTGGACGTGAAGCAGCAATTAGAGCATTACAAACAGCAGGATTAGAAATTACAGCTATAAGAGATGTAACACCAATTCCCCATAATGGATGTCGTCCACCAAAACGACCTCGTGGTTAATTGGAACAAAAACAAGGGAGGTTGTTCATTTGAAAGAATTGAAATTTGAAAAACCAAGAACTACTATAGATGTAGTTAGTGATAACGATAATTATGGAAAATTCACTATTTCTCCACTAGAACGTGGGTATGGTGTAACAATCGGTAATTCACTTCGTAGAGTCTTGTTATCATCTTTACCAGGATCAGCTATAATTAACTGTGAAATTGACGGTGTAGAACATGAATTTTCTACAATTGATGGAGTAATTGAAGATGTTACTGCAATTATTCTTAATTTAAAGGAAGTTGTTCTTAGAATTGATAATGAAGATCCGAATATTGAAAAACGTTTAGAAATTTATGTTGAAGGACCACATGTTATAACTGCTAAAGATATAATTTGTGACAACGAAGTAAAAGTTATTAACGAAGATCAACATATAGCTACAATTAATAAAGGAAAATTCCGTATGATTATGGTTGCTAGAAAAGGAATTGGATATGTTAGTGCTGATCAAAATAAAGAATACAACAACATGGTTGGAGTAATTCCTATTGACAGTATTTATACACCAGTTCAAAAAGTAAAATTTGACGTTACAAATGCTTCATCAGGTGCATTCCAAGAGGATAAACTGATTGTTGAAGTATGGACTAACGGAGCAATAACTTCACAAGAATCAATAGGAATTGCTGCTAAAGTGTTAATGGAACATTTATCAGTAATCGTTGAACTAAGTGAAAAAGCAAAAGAAGAAGATTTTATGATTGAAAGAGCTAGCGAACAAAATTCTCAAATTTTAGAAATGCAAATTGAAGATTTAGATTTATCAGTTAGAAGTTATAATTGCTTGAAACGTGCAGGGATTAATACTGTAGATGAACTAACACAAAAAACAGAAGAAGACATGATGAAAGTTAGAAATCTTGGTAAGAAATCACTCAAAGAAGTTAAGCAAAAACTTGATGAATTAGGTCTTGGGTTAGCTAGACATTAATAGGAGGTAAAATTAATGGCTGGATATAGCAAATTAAATCGTAGAAGTGATCAAAGAAAAGCAATGTTAAGAGACTTAGTGACTCATTTAATAATACATGAAAAGATTACTACTACTGAAACAAAAGCAAAAGAATTACAGCGCCTTGCTGATAAAATGGTGACTTTAGGGAAAAAAGGAACACTTCACCATATAAGAAGAGCTGCAAAAACAGTTAGATTCTTAGATGCAGGAGAAGGTAAAAATGCTGTACAAAAATTATTTGAAGATATAGCTCCTCGTTTCAAAGATAGAGACGGTGGATATACTAGAATTTATAAAGTTGGGCCAAGACGTGGAGATGCAACTCCTATGGCTATCATTGAATTCGTAGAATAATAGTAAAAGACAAGCTCAATGAGCTTGTTTTTTTGTGAAATAAATTAGTTATATTTATCGCTTTTTTAAAGATATTTTGTTATAATTAGACGTTAAACGGAGTGATGATATGAACATAATTGAAATAAAAGACCTATCATTTGCTTATAGAGAAGAGTTTTTCGCATTGAATGATGTCAACTTGACAATTAAGAGAGGCGAATGGATTTCAATTCTTGGGCACAATGGTAGTGGTAAATCTACCCTAGCAAAACTAATTATAGGTTTATTAAAAGCTGAAAAAGGTGAAATATACGTTGATGGTGTCTTGTTAAATGAAGAGACAGTACACGAAATTAGAAGAAAAATCGGTATAGTATTCCAAAATCCAGACAATCAATTTGTTGGGGTTACTGTGGAAGATGATATCGCTTTTGGTATGGAAAACCTGAATTTTGATAGAGAAGATATGTTAAATAAAATTGAGGAGTATTCAAAAAAAGTAAATATGTTTGAGTACTTGAAAAAGGAACCACATAATCTTAGTGGAGGACAAAAACAAAGAGTAGCTATCGCAGGTATATTAGCTATGAATACGGATATAATAATATTTGATGAATCTACTTCAATGCTAGACCCTAAAGGTAGAGAATCAATTATGGAATATATAAGAGATCTTAATAAAGAAGGAAAAACTATCATAACAATTACTCATGATATGAAAGAAGCAGTGAATTCAGATAGAATTGTTATATTAAAGGATGGAAAAGTATTAGCAGTCGGAGAAACTAATACTATTCTTAACGATAAAGAAACACTTAATTCATCTAACTTAGAACTTTTATTACCTCTAAAATTACTATACAAATTAGATGAGGCGAATATAAAGAATGAGAAAGTGAAAAACATATTATGGCAATTAAGTTTGAACAAGTAAATTATTTATATCCATCATTTGATGGAAGTAATTTCTCCGCATTAGAAAATATTGATTTGGAAATCTCTGAAAAAGGTGAATTTATTACTTTGATTGGAGAAACTGGTAGTGGAAAATCTACGCTAGTGCAACATATGAATGCTTTATTAAGACCGGCAACAGGAAGTGTAACGATATATGGAATAAAGATTCAAAAAAATACAAATAAGAATAAAAAAATAAAACTAAACCCACTTCGTCAGAAAGTTGGTCTTGTTTTCCAATTCCCAGAGTATCAATTATTTGAAGAAACAGTCTTAAAAGATATTATTTTTGGTCCTAAAAACTTTGGTGTTAAAGAAGATGTAGCAATTGAAAGAGCAAAAGAAGTAATTAAACTTGTTGGATTAACTGAAGAGTATCTAGAAAGAAGTCCTTTTAATCTTTCGGGTGGAGAGAAAAAGCGTGTTTCAATTGCTGGAATATTAGCAATGGAACCAGATATTTTAGTGCTTGATGAACCTACAAGTGGATTAGATCCTAAAGGTAGAGATGCACTTCTTGAACTATTTACAGAAATTCATAAAAAATTAGATAAGACAGTAATAATTATTACTCATGATATGAATACTGTTTATAAGTATGCTACAAGAGTTCTGGTAATGCATGATTCTGAACTTGTTTTTGATGGCAATGCAAGTGAACTATTTAAGAGTGAAAATATAGTTAAATGGAACTTAGATTTACCGGATATTATTGAAATAACGAATCAATTGGAGAAGAAATTAGATATTTCTTTTAATACAAAACCCCACAATGTCGATGAGTTGTTTAAACTCATGAAGGGGGTATTATAATGAAAAATATTATAGTTGGTCAATATGTACCTGGAAAAAGTTTCTTATATAAAATGGACCCAAGAAGTAAGATATTAGCTCTTGGGATATTGATGGTAAGTGCCTTTGTTTTTAAAGACATAACTCATATTATTTATATGCTTTTTGGAGTTCTATTAATATTGAAAATTGGTGGAATACCGATTATGAGAATTGCAAGAGGATTAAGACCTATTATGATACTCTTATTGTTCACTTTCTCATTTCAGGTAATGTTTATTAAAACTGGAGATGTTGTATTAGAGACTGTTTTAACTTTGACATATATTAATTTGGGTTTAATGGTATTGATAATACTTGGATGGTATTTTACAAGAACATATATCAAATCAAGATTCTTATTTTTGATATTTGTGATCCTTGGGATTTTAACAATGTTATCGTTATTTACACCAGGGATAACAATTAGTTCTAGCAATTTCGTAGTGTATGAAGATGGACTTTTAGGAGCTTCATTTATCATGGTTAGACTTATAATAATTGTTACATTATCAACTATTTTAACACTTACAACAAAACCGACAGATTTAAATTTAGGACTTGAAAAAATATTACGACCGTTAAATATAGTTAAGATAAATTCTGAAGAAATTGCTCTTATTATATCGATAGCATTGCGCTATATTCCGACGTTACTAGATGAAGCTAACAAGATAATGCTAGCTCAAGCAAGTCGCGGAGTTGATTTCTCTGAGGGTAAAATAAAAGATAAGGTAATGCAAATAATTAGTTTGTTAGTTCCAATGTTTATTATAAGCTTTAAAAGAAGTGATGATCTTGCTAACGCAATGGAAGCAAGAAGTTTTATACCAGGAAATCCAAGATCTAGAATCCATATTTTAGCTTGGGAAAATAGAGATACGATAGTGATAATTTTTTGTATCGTTGTATTGATTTCAACAATTGCAGTTAGAGTTTTCCTATAAATGAATAAAGTAGATTTAGTTACTACATATTATCAAGCCTGGGTAAATAAAAACATTACAACTCTAAAAGATGAATTACTTGATGATAAATTTGGAATCAGAAATTTTTTTGAAAATGTTTTCTTTGATTTAAACGACATTGAAAAAGAATTTTTGAAATTTGATTTAGTATCATTTAATGTATTAAATATCGAAGAACAAGATGACATATTATATTGCTCTTTAGAACTAAAATATTTATATAAGAATACAAATTTAGAAGCGGAAGTTATTACAAAATTCATATTCAAAAACGACTTAATAATTCGAGTGTATGAAACTTTCGATAATCCTAAATGTTCTAGAGTAAAATGCATAGCTTCTTATGATGGGTCAACTTTTAGTGGATTCCAAAGACAGCCCGAATTAAGAACAGTTCAAGGGGATATAGAAAAGGGCTTAAAATTTTTAACTGGCGAAGATATAACTATTCAATCAAGTGGGAGAACAGACAAGGGAGTTCATGCCTTGAATCAAGTATTTCATTTTGACACACTGAGCATGATAAAACCTGATAATTTTTGGAGAGTTTTAAATAGTTATCTTCCCGATTCGATTCACATTAAATCTAGCTCGAAACAAAATAAAACATTTCACAGCAGATATGATGTGTTTTCTAAAGAGTATATGTACGTTATAAATCATAAAGAATACAATCCGATTATGAGGGATTATGAGTGGTTTGTTCCCAATTTTGATATAGATTTACTTACAGAAGAGTTACATAAAATTAGAGGGACACATGATTTTACAAGCTTTACTAAAGCTATTGAGGATAAAGTATTAGTTCGTAATATTATTGATGTGAAGATTAAAAAAACCGATACTCACCTATATATTTCCATTATTGGAAGAGGTTTCTTAAGATACATGGTTAGGTACTTAGTAGGAACTTTGATTGAGATAGCTCAGAATAAGACTGATCTTTCGATAATTGATTATATTAATATGAAAAATTCTTCTGAGGTAAAATGGAAAGCACCTAGTTGTGGATTATATCTGAAAGAGGTGATCTATTATGAGTGAAATTACATATAGAGAATTACTATTTAAGGAAGATGATATTTTGAATCTTTATTTAGATAATAATTGGACTAATTACACTGATAATAAAGATATGCTATTTAGTGGAATCAAGAATTCTTTATACACTCTTGCAGCATATGATAAAGAAGTGCTAATAGGACTAGTTAGAGTTGTTGGTGATGGATTTACAATTATCTATATTCAAGATATTTTGGTACTTAAAGAGTATCAAAACAAAGGCGTTGGATCGAAACTTATAAAATATATTATTGATAAATATAAAGCAGTAAGGCAAATTGTTTTAACTACAGATAATACAGAAAGCCAGAAAGCCTTTTATGAAAAAAACGGCTTTAAAGAGTTTAAAGATTTGAAATTAGTAGCATTTATGCTTGATAAATAAAAAGACCATGTTTTTGGAAAACATAGTCTTTTTTTATTTTAATTTCCTGCAATTGTTACATTTTCTAATTTAATAAATAAATGTAATTGTAATGATATAATATAAAGAGTAGTGTTATACTTGTTTTAAGAGGTGATATTAATGAAAAATTTCTATTTTTATAATTCAACAAAAGTGTATTTTGGTAAAGACGAAGTAAATAAAATTGGTAAATTATCGAAAGAGTTTGGAAGTAATGTATTATTAGTTTATGGGAAAAGTAGTATTAAGAAATCAGGGCTTTATGATAGAGTAAATAAATTATTAAAAGCTGAAGGTATTAATGTATTTGAACTCGGTGGAATAGATCCTAATCCACGTATTGAATCAATTAGAGAAGGTGGAAACCTTTGTAAGAAACATAGTATTGATCTAGTGCTTGGAGTAGGTGGAGGAAGTGTTATTGACGCCTCTAAAGGGATCGCTTCTGCGGCAGTGTACGATGGAGACCCTTGGGATTTTTATTCTTATAAAGTTGAATCTAAAGGAGCTCTTCCAATAGCTTCAATCTTAACATTGTCAGCTACTGGTTCTGAGATGAACGGAGGGAGTGTTGTAACGAATTTAGATACTAAAGAAAAGAATGGTTGGGGTTCACCTTACACGAATCCAAAGTTTTCTATTTTAGATCCAACTTTAACATACTCTGTTTCAAAACATCAAACAGGATGTGGAATTGTTGATACATTAACACATGTTTATGAGTTTTATTTTAGTAATGAAAAATCATATTTAAATGATCGAATTTGTGAAGCGATTATGAAAACAGTTATTCACTATGGTCCAATTGCTTTAGAAGATCCAAACAATTATGAAGCAAGAGCTAATTTAATGTTTTCAAGTACATTAGCTTTAAATGGACTTACAGGATTTTCGAAGGACTTTGAAGGATTTAACCATATTACTGAACATGTTCTAAGTGCATATTATGATATAGCTCACGGAGATGGACTTTCAATTTTGGCACCACATTGGATGAAACATATTTTGAATGAAGATAATATTGATAAGTTTTATGAATTCGCAGTTAACGTCTGGGGAATTACTCCGGATGAGGATAAAGCATATGTTGCAGCGCAAGGAATCTCAAGTGTATTCTCATTTTATAGATCTCTTGAAATGCCCCTGTCATTGAAGGATGTTGGAATTATTGATCCAGATTTTGATGAACTTGCTGCAAAATCCGTAAAAAGAGAAACATTAGGAAGATTTGTAAAACTTACAAAAGAGGATGTAAAAGACATATTAATATTTTCAAAATAGGAGGCTATTATGATATTAAGTAAATTGAAAAAAATTATAACTGAAAATGAATTTGATGCAGTGTTGTTATCGGGACTTGAGAACCCAAAAGCAGCCCAAAATTTATACTACGTTACAAAGTATACAGGATCTTTCGGATTAGCTATTATTGGTAAAAATTACCAGTATTTCTTATCGGATTTTAGATACATAGAACAAGTGAAGAAAGAAGTTCCTAATTTTTCATTTATAGAAATTGAAGGATCTCTACTTGAAGCTATTGAAAAAGTTATAAAAAAAGAAGGAATCAAGAAACTAGGTTTTGATAAAAAAGTTAGATATAGTGATTTTGAAATGTATAGTAAATTATCATGTGAAATTGTTCCTATGGAAAATACTATTGAAAAATTAAGAGTTTCAAAAAACGAAGAAGAAATTAAGTTGTTAAAAAAAGCTTGTCAAATTACAGATGAAGCACTAGAATACGTCTTAAATATATTAGAGCCAGGAATGGTGGAAAGAGATGTTGAAATACTTCTAAAGAATAAAATGATTGATTTAGGAGCAGATTCAACAGGGGACAGGTTTGTAGTTGCTAGTGGAGAAAGAGGATCAATGCCTCATGGAATGGCAAGTGACAAAGTAATCAATGAAGGAGAACTTGTCACAATTGATATTGGATGTTTTTATAAAGGATATACCTCTGATATGACACGCACAGTAGCAATGGGTGAAGTTTCTCAAGATTTAAAGAATATTTATAATATTGTACTTGAAGCTCAAAAAAGAGGTGTCAAAGCAGCAAAAGCTGGGATGACTGGAAAAGAACTAGATAGTGTTACAAGAGATTATATAACTAAGGCTGGTTATGGTGAATATTTCAAACATGGAACTGGACATGGCCTTGGTCTTGATATTCATGAAGACCCAAGAGTTTCTCAAGCAAATGACTTACCTCTTGAGGTTGGAGCATGTGTAACGATAGAACCAGGTATTTATATCACAGGATTAGGTGGAGTTAGAATTGAAGATGATATTATATTAACTGAAGATGGGTGTATTATCTTAAATGAGTTCCCTAAAGAATTAATTACAATTAAAAAGGACTGAAAATTCAGTCCTTTTGTTTTATCTTCTTTCATTTTTCATGTATGAACATTATAAGATACATTATTTTTTATCCGAAGTGAAACACCAATAATGATTTGAGTATCTAATAATTGTTGATTATCTTAATATAGGTTTTAACACCAATTTCTAAAACGCGTTCATCAAAGTTAAATTGATCATTGTGAAGTAGATGAGTAAAACCTAAATCTTCATTTCTTGTTCCGATGAAATAGAAAACTCCTCTAGCAACTTGTTGATAAAAAGAAAAATCTTCGCTAACCATTAAAGGATCTTTTAATTCAAATAGTTCAAAATCCTCTTTAATTAACTTTTTAAAGCGTTTATATACTTCGTTGTCATTATTTACTGAAGGATACATATACTTCGTTATAACATTAATTTTAACGTTATATTTAGAAAGAAAGTCTT